>DAOMBL010000352.1:0-4277 GCA_035427325.1 Casimicrobiaceae bacterium | reverse complement strand
TGGGCTTCAGCCCGACGGTATGGGCTTCAGCCCGAGGGTTTGGGCTTCGGCCCCGACAAGTCCAGCGGCTGTGGATCCGGCGTCCTCCGTCGCGCATGCGCTACCATCGCGCCATGCGAACGCCCTTCCCGTCACTCCCGTCGCCGCACTCGCTGATCGTCGCCTTCGACCGCGCACTGCGCACGCTCTCGGGCGTGGCGAATGCCTCGCGTCCCGCGCCCGGCGCGTCGCTTTCCGAATCCGCGCTCACCGACGACGAGCGCAGGCACGCCGCGGGACTCATGCGCGTCAACCACACCGGCGAGGTCTGCGCGCAGGCCCTCTACGCGGCGCAGGCGGTCGTGGCGCGCGATCCCGACCTTCGCGCGCGTTTCGCCTCGGCCGCGCGCGAGGAGGAAGACCACCTCGCGTGGACCCAGGCGCGACTCGACCAACTCGCCGACCGCCCGTCGCTCCTGAATCCGCTGTGGTACGCCGGATCGTTCGCGATCGGCGTTGCCGCCGGCCTCGCCGGCGACCGGGTCAACCTGGGCTTCGTCGTCGAGACCGAGCGCCAGGTCGAGGAGCACCTGACCGGGCACATCGCTGCGCTCCCGGCCGCGGACGCGAAGAGCCGCGCGATCGTCGAGGCGATGCGCGACGACGAGGCGAAGCACGGCGCGATGGCGCAGGCCGCCGGCGGGATCGAACTGCCGAGCCCGGTCCGCGGGGCGATGCGCCTCGCCGCCGACGCGATGAAGGCGGTCGCGTACCGCATCTGACCCCGTCTGCCTGCGTAACGGACACGAAGCGCGGAGTTCGCGCGCCGGCGCGCGTCGCCGGCCGGGGCCGGTGAATCAGCCGAGCAGCAGTCCGCCCTGCTCCTGCCTGCGCCACGCGCGAAGCGCCTTCAGGCGGGCGTCGCGGATCGCCTGCTCGATCTTCCCCGGCGATGAAGCGCGCGCGATCGCGCCGGCGTCGATCCGGCGCACGACCTCGAGCGCGCGCGTCAGCCATTCGCCCGGACGGTCGCCGTCGCGCTCGTGCCCCGGTCGCGAGTTGCGGTCCGCCAGGCAGGCGGCGCGCAGGTTGTCCAGGCGCTCGGGCCTGCGCAGCGCGTCGGCGGAGAGGAGCAGGTCGAGGAGCGTCGACGGCCGCAGCGACTCCGCGTTCGCGACGTCTGCGTGAAAACGCGCGACGAGGAGCGCCGCGTCGCGGCAGTCCAGCGGGACGCGCAGGCGCTCCGACAGCCGCCCGGCGAGCCGTACGCTCCGTGCCTCGTGCGCGACGTGGCGCGGCCAGTGCTCGCGAGGCGTGGCGCCCTTGCCGAGGTCGTGCGCGAGCACCGCGTAGCGGACCGGCAGCGGCTCGCCGCGCGCGGCGGCGAAGTCGAGCGCCTGCGCGACGTGCACGCCCGCGTCGAGTTCGGGATGGTGCGCCGGCGGCTGCGGCACGCCGTACAGCGCGTCGACCTCCGGGAGCAGCGCGGCGAGCGCTCCGCACTGCCGCAGCACCGCGAGCATCCGCGACGGATGCGCCTCCATGAGCCCGCGCGCGAGTTCCTGCCACACGCGCTCGGGCGCGAGCGTCCCGAGTTCGCCCGAGCGGACGATCGCACGCATCATGCCTTCGGTCGCGGGGGCGACATCGAAGCCGAATCGCGCGGCGAAGCGCGCGACGCGCAGCACGCGCAGCGGATCCTCGGCGAACGCGTCCGACACGTGCCGGAGCACGCCGTCGTGCAGGTCGCGCTCGCCGCCGTAAGGGTCGATGAGCGCGCCGCGCTCGTCGCGGGCCATCGCGTTGATCGTCAGGTCCCGGCGCACGAGATCCTGCTCGAGCGTCACCTCCGGGGAGGCGAAGAACTCGAACCCCCGGTATCCGGTGCCGTGCTTGCGCTCGGTGCGCGCGAGCGCGTATTCCTCGCGCGTCTCCGGGTGCAGGAACACCGGGAAGTCGCGGCCGACCGGCCGGTAGCCCGACGCCACCATCGTCTCCGGCGTCGCGCCCACCACGACCCAGTCGCGGTCGGCCACCGGGCGGCCGAGCAACTCGTCGCGCACCGACCCGCCGACGCGGTAGGTGCGAACCGGCTGGGGGAGCGCGCGCGCCATCGCCGAAGTCCGGGCCGGGTCGGACGCGTTGGGCCGTTCGCCGGATCGGCAGCTACGCCGCGACGTCAGCGCGGCAGAGTCGTACGCATCTCCGCGTACCGGCTGCGCAGCGCGTCGGGGGCGAGCCACGTCGGCCCGATCGCCTCGAGCGACGCGGGCTCGGCGCCGAACTCCGGCGGGAACGGGCAGCCGCACACGCTGTCCTTCGCCATCGACGCCAGGTTGTCGCGGCTCATCAGCCTGCCCGGCAGGTGCTCGAGCACGAACGCCTGCATCGACGCGAGCGAGCCGCGGAGCGGAACGATCGGGCGCACCGTTCCGGCCGTCTCCGACGTCCAGCGCACCAGCTCGCGCAGCGTGTAGACCTTCGGACCGCAGAGATCGTAGCGCCGCCCTTCGGTGCCGCGCGCCGCGAGCGCGTGCGCGAACGCGCTCACCACGTCGCCCACCCACACCGGCTGGAACCGCGCGTCCGGCGCGGCCAGCGCGATGACCGGCAGCCAGCGGGCGATCCGGGCGAACAGCGTGAGGAAGGAGTCCCCCTCGCCGAAGATCACGCTCGGCCGGAAGATCGTCCACGCGAGCGGGGAGGCCGCCACGATGTTCTCCGCCTCGCCCTTCGACGCGAGGTACTTCGACGGCCCCGCGGGATCGGCGTTGAGCGCGCTCATGTGCAGCAGCCTGCCGACTCCCGACTTGCGGCAGGCGTCGACGACCTTGCGGGCGAGTTCGACGTGGGCGCGCTCGAACGTGTCGCGGCCGGATTCGTTCAGGATGCCGACCAGGTTCACCACCGCGTCGGCACCGTGCAGCAGCCGGGCGAGCGTCGCAGCGTCGTGCACGTCGGCCTCGACGGCCTCGACGGTCGGCAGCAGGATCAGCGGTCGCGCCCGGTCGCGGCTTCGCGTGGGCACGAGCAGGTTCGCGCCTTCCGACGCCAGTCGCGCCGTCAGCGCGCGACCGACGAAACCGGTGCCGCCCAGCACGACGACGCGCGTTGCCGCCACCGCCTCAGTCCCTGGTGGCGACCGACGCAGACGACGGTGCGCGCGGGCCCACCTTGCCGAGCCGGGCGGTCACGTCGATCGCCGGATCGCCCAGCGAGCGCGCATAGACGACCGAATTGGCGAGCACCTTCTTCACGTAGTCGCGCGTCTCGTTGAACGGGATCGTCTCGACCCACACCGCGCCGTCCAGCGTCGCCGCCGGACGCCACGCCTGCGCGCGGCCCGGGCCCGCATTATACGCGGCGGCGGCGAGCGCCCACGAGCCGTCGAGGCGGTCGAGCCAGTACTTGAAGTAGAACGCGCCGAACTGCGTGTTGATGTCGGGCTCGTTGATGCGCGACGGACGGTAGTCGGTGCGCCCCGACTGCTTCGCCACCCACTTCGCGGTCGCGGGCATCAGTTGCATCAATCCCACCGCACCCGCGGAGGACACGATCTCCGGCGTGAAGCGCGACTCCTGGCGGGCGATGCCGAACAGCATCGCCTCCTCGATGCCGTTGTCGCGCGCCGCGGCCACGAACTGGTCGCGCCACGGCGTCGGATAGCGAAGCGCGTAGTCGTGCCGCTCGCGCGTGCGGTTCGCCGTGTTGATCGAGCGGTCGATGAGATGCGCGCGCGCGGCGAACAGGCTGGCCTGGTTCAGGGCGGCGTCGTCGAAGCCGCGCACGATCGCGTACCACTCGCGCTGCGAGTCGGCCCGGAGGTCGAGTTCGGCGAGTTTCACGGCGCGGACCACGTCGGGGCGCGCCGCGAAGCTCGCCTGCCAGGCCGGATCGGCCGCCACCGTCTCGCTCGCCGGGTCCGCGCACACGCCGAGCGCGTCCGCCGCGAGGAGGCCGTGGTAGTCGTGCTCGACCGCGAGCGCCGCGTAGGTCGCCCTGGCCTCGCCGGGACGGCCGATCGCGACGAGCGAACGGGCCCGCCAGTAGCGCCACGCGGACTCGTCGGCCTGCGCCCGCGGCATCGCATCGATCGCGGCCAGGACGTCGCGCCAGGCTTCGGCGCGCAGCGCCGCGCGCGCGCGCCAGGCGTGCATGTCGGCGTTCATCGACTCGGGCAGCGCCTCGCGCCAGGCGTCGTTCGCCCAGGGCAGCAGCTGCCGCGACGCGTGGTAGGCGAGCCGCGCGTTGCCCCACGCGCGGTCGGCCGCCGGCATCCGGTCGCGCCACTTGAGCCA
>DAOMBL010000351.1:0-4287 GCA_035427325.1 Casimicrobiaceae bacterium | reverse complement strand
GCTCGCCCTGGTGGCGGTCGCGGTGCTGGCGATGGGCGTGTGGCCGAAGCCCTTCGTCGACGTGATGCACGTCTCGGTCACCGACCTCCTCGCGCACGTCGCGAAGTCCAAGCTGTGAGCGCCCCGCGATGATGCCCCACCTCGCCGCCGTGCTGCCGGAGATCGTCGTCCTCGTGGCGGCGTGCGTGATCCTGATCGTCGACCTGTTCGTCCCGGAGGAGCGCCGCGCGATCAGCTACCGCCTCACCCAGGCCGCGCTGGTCGCCGCGATCGTCGTCGTGGTCGCGACCGCGCGCATCGAGCCGGTCCGCGCGTTCGGGGGCATGGTCGTCGACGACATGCTCTCCGACGTCCTGAAGCTCTTCGCGCTGATCTCGGTGTCGCTGACGCTGGCCTATTCGCGCGGCTACCTCGCCGCGCGCGGACTCTACCGCGGCGAGATGTTCGTGCTGACGCTGTTCGCGCTGCTCGGCATGATGGTGATGATGTCGGCGGCGAGCCTGGTGACGCTCTACCTCGGGCTCGAACTGATGTCGCTCGCGCTCTACGCGCTGGTGGCCCTTCGGCGCGACGCCGCGGCGCCCTCGGAGGCGGCGATCAAGTACTTCGTGCTGGGCGCGCTCGCCTCGGGCGTTCTGCTGTACGGGTTCTCGATGATCTACGGCGCGACCGGCTCGCTGGACCTCGACCGGATCGCGCAGGCGAGCCTGGGCGCCCAGGCCGGCCGAACGCTGCTGGTGTTCGGGCTGGTGTTCGTCGTGTCGGGCATCGCGTTCAAGCTGGGCGTCGTCCCCTACCACATGTGGGTTCCCGACGTGTACCACGGCGCGCCGACGCCGGTGACGCTCCTCATCGGCACCGCGCCGAAGCTCGCCGCGTTCGCGTTCACGCTGCGCGTGCTCGCGGGGGCGCTCAAGGGACTCGAGTTCGACTGGCAGGGCATGCTGATCGTGCTCTCGCTCCTGTCGATGGTGTTCGGCAACCTGGTCGCGATCGCGCAGGTGAATCTCAAGCGGATGCTGGCCTACTCGACCATCGCGCACATGGGCTACATGCTGCTGGGCTTCCTGGCCGCGGATCTCAACGGCTTCTCCGCCGCGATGTTCTACGCGGTCACCTACGTGCTGATGAGCCTCGTCGCGTTCGGCATGATCCTGCTCCTGTCGCGCGAGTCCTTCGAGGCGGACCTGCTCGACGACTTCAAGGGGCTGAACCGGCGCTCGCCCTGGTGGGCGTTCGTCATGCTGCTCGCGATGTTCTCGCTCGCCGGCATCCCGCCGACGCTGGGTTTCTACGCCAAGTTCGCGGTCATCGAGGCCGCGGTGAACCAGGGCTTCGTCTGGCTCGCGGTCGTGGCGGTCCTGACCTCGGTGGTCGGGGCGTTCTACTATCTGCGGGTGGTCAAGCTCATGTACTTCGACGACCCTCCGGAGTCCGCGCCCGCGATCGCTCCCGGCGCCGCCCGGGTGCTCCTGTCGGCGAACGGCCTGCTCCTCCTCGTGCTCGGCATCCTCCCGCAGATCCTGATGGGACTGTGCACGCTGGCGATCACCCAGTCCTACTTCTAGGCGCGCTCGACTCGACCGCGCGGAGGTTGCAGCGATGAACTTCTCCGGGAACGCATCGGCCGTCGTGCCTCCTCTGTCGCGCCGCGCGGACTCGCTCGGCACCGAGAACGCCTTCGTCGTGCTGGCCGAGGTCAACGCGCTCGTGCGCTCGGGCGCGGACGTCGTGTCGTTCTGCATCGGGCAGCCCGACTTCCCGACGCCGGTGCACGTGCAGGACGCGGCGATCGCGGCCATCCGCGCGGGACGGCACGGGTACACGCCATCCGCCGGCATCGACGAGCTGCGCGCCGCCGTCGCGCACGACATGGGTACGCGACGCGGACTCGCGCTGAAGCCCGAGGACGTCGTCGTCGGTGCGGGCGCGAAGCCGTTCATCGCCTACACGATCGCGTCGACGACCGACTACGGCACCGGGGACGAAGTGATCTATCCGGTGCCGGGGTTCCCGATCTACGAGTCGCAGATCGTCGCCAACGGCGCGGTGCCGGTGCCGATCTTCCTGCGCGAGTCGCGCGACTTCGCGTTCGATCCCGCCGAGCTCGAAGCGGCGATCACGCCGAAGACGCGGCTCGTGATCCTGAACACGCCGCACAACCCGACCGGAGGCATCCTGCGTCCGGCGGACCTGGACGCGATCGCCGCGATCCTCGGGCGCCACCCGCGCGTGTGGATCTACGCGGACGAGATCTACTCGAGGCTCGCCTACGACGGCCGCTTCGAATCGATCGCGACGCGGCCCGGCCTCTTCGATCGCACCGTGATCAGCGCGGGCGCGTCGAAGACCTGGGCGATGACCGGCTGGCGCATCGGCTACTGCGCGAACCGCACGCTCGCGCCGGTGTTCACCCGCTGGATCACGAACACCGACTCCTGCGCGTCGCAGATCTCGCAGTGGGCCGCGGTCGAGGCGATCACCGGACCGCAGGACGAGGCCGACGCGATGCGCGCGAGCTTCCTCGCGCGCCGCGACCTGATCGTCGGCCTGCTGAACGCCGTGCCGGGGATCGCATGCCGCTCGCCGGGCGGCGCGTTCTACGCGTGGCCCAACGTCACCGAGGCCTGCCGCATGACCGGCTGCGCGGATTCGGAGGCGTTCCGCAAGCGCCTGCTGCACGAGGCGGGGGTGGCGGTGCTCGCCGACATCCACTTCGGCCGCCGCGTTCCGGGCGACGGGCAGCACATCCGGTTCTCCTACGCGGCGTCGAACGAGGCGATCGTCGAGGGCGTCCGCCGCATCGACGCGTTCGTTCGCAGGCACCTCCGCGCCTGACCGGCGCGCCGCAGCCCGATCGCACGCGCGATGGTGCGGCGTGCCGCGATCGCGCGTGCGCTGCGCGCCCGCCATCGTCCGTTCGGCCGAATTGACGCTCGCGCCCGCGGGGCCTAGCGTGGCATCCGACCGGCGCCGCATCGAACCCTGCGCCGGAAGGAGCGTGATCGATGGCGACGACCGCCGCAGTCGACCCCACGGTGCCGCCCATGCCGTTCGTCGTCGCGGCGTGGCTCGGCTTCCCGCGCGAGCACATCGTGCGCGGGCTGCAGCGCGGCACGATCGCGCCGCCTGCGGACGCGCCTCCGGGATGGCTGCCGTCGGGCGCGGCGCCGGACGCGGCGTCGGACACGCCGGACGGCGGGGCATCGCCGGCGGATCCGGCGGTCGCGGCGGGTGACGCGGCGCTTTCAACCGGGGGCGCGGATACTCCGCCCGCCGATCCGGAGCC
Source organism: Casimicrobiaceae bacterium (assembly GCA_035427325.1). Taxonomy (GTDB): domain Bacteria; phylum Pseudomonadota; class Gammaproteobacteria; order Burkholderiales; family Casimicrobiaceae; genus VBCG01. The sequence goes on along the minus strand of DAOMBL010000351.1, from coordinate 998 downwards.
GGATGCTTCGCCCGCCGATCCGGAGCCGGACACGGCCGGAGCCCCGGACCCTCGCGCCGCCCACCTCGAACTCGTACGCGCGATCGACGCGTCGCTCGACGACGCGACGTTCGACGCGCTCTGGCGATCCTCGGGTGGCGACGATGCGACGCGTTCCGCCGCGGTGCGCGCGCTGCTGTGGCGGACGATCGGCGTCGTACCGCCGCAGGACGACGGCATCGACGCTCTGGCTGCCGCGATTCCACCGCGCGGCACGCGAGGCACGCTGGTGTCGCTCGCCTCGGAAGGCAGCGCGGCGGTGGCCGAGCGTGCGCGGCGCGATCCGGCGATGCTGGACGCGCTGGTGGCGATGCACGACTTCGCATTCACGGACGTGGTGCAAGGGGCAAGTGCAGGTGCCGTCCGATTCGACCCGATGTCCGGGGACGCGCACCTCAGCGACGCCTGGATCGACGATCGGGCGAAGTTCGTCGCCTGGCGGGGCGCACTCGCGGCCGACCCCGACGCGGCGACCGCGGTCCCGGTCGCCTGGCGATTCCTCGACCGCGCGCAGGGCGACGGCTCCGCGATCACCCTCGGTGCGGCCGTGGGTGACCCGAATCAGGTCGTGTTCGCGCAAGACGACGGCGATGCCGTGACCGGTGGTTCGGCGGTCGATCGCCTGCACGGCGGCAGCGGCGGCGACACGCTCGACGGTGAAGCGGGCGACGACCTCGTCGAAGGCGCGGCGGGCGACGACGTACTGTCCGGCGGCCGGGGCGACGATCTGCTCGACGGCGGCGCGGGCGACGACCGCCTCGCGGGCGGATGGGGCGACGATCGGCTCCACGGCGGCTCGGGGCACGACAGCTACCGGTTTGCACGCGGCGACGGCGACGACGTGATCGACGACGCGGACGGCGCGGGAGCGATCGTCCTCGACGGTGTCGTCCTCGACGGCAGCGAAGAGGACGTCGGCTATTCGGTCGAACGCGATGGCAGCGGGGCCACCATGCTGG
>DAOMBL010000350.1:0-4290 GCA_035427325.1 Casimicrobiaceae bacterium | reverse complement strand
CGACCTGCTCCTCGTCGATGAACACCTCCAGTTCGCCGGCGCGCGTGAAGTCGATGAGCGAGGTCATGAACGTCGCGCTCGCGATCCGCGGGTCCTTCCTCGCCGCCAGGTAGCCGAGCGTCGCCGCGAGCAGGGTCCCGCCGAGGCAGTAGCCGACCGCGTTCACGTCCTTCGCGCCGGTCGCCTTCTCGACCGCGGAGAGCGCGGCGAGCGTGCCCTCGGTCAGGTAGTCCTCGAAGTCCTTGCCGGCGAGCTTCGCGTCCGGGTTGACCCACGAGATCACGAAGGTCGTGTGGCCCTGCCCGACCGCCCAGCGCAGGAACGAGTTCTTCTCGCGCAGGTCGAGGATGTAGTACTTGTTGATCCACGGCGGGATCACGAGGAGCGGGCGCTCGGCCACCTTCGCCGTCGCGGGCTCGTACTGGATGAGTTCGATGAGCGCGTTGCGGAACACGACCTTGCCGGGCGTGGTCGCGATGTTGACGCCGAGTTCGAAGGCCTTCGCGTCGGTCATCGAGATGCGCAGCTGGCCGTTGCCGCGCTCGATGTCGTCGAGCAGGTTGTGGAGCCCCTTGACGAGGTTCTGTCCGCCGGTCGCGACCGTCTCGCTGAACACCTCGGGATTGGTGAGCGCGAAGTTCGACGGCGCGAGAGCGTCGATGTACTGGCGCGTGAAGAAGTCCACCTTCCGCTTCGTGTGCTCGTCCAGGCCCTCGACGCTCGCGACGTTCTCGTGCAGCCAGCGCGCGGCGATCAGGTAGCTCTGCTTCACGTAGTCGAACAGCAGGTGGTCCTGCCAGCCGTCGTGGCGGAAGCGCTTGTCGCCCTTCGCGGGCTCGGCGACCGGGGCGACCTGGGCGCCGAAGGCGCGCAGCACCGATGACTGCCACAGCGCGGTGTACTGCTGCCACAGCCCGATCTGCGATTCGACCAGCCGCCGCGGATTGGTGAGCATCGCGGACGCGAGTTCCATGTACGCCTTGCCGAGGCCCAGCTCGTCGGCGAACGGATTCGCGCCGCGCGCGGCCTGCTTCGCCGCGAAGTCGCCGAGGAGCTTCGCGCTCTTCTCGGCGGCGGAGGCCATCGATTCGGCGAGGACGACCGGGTCGAACGCGGGGCGAGCGTCGGTCGGGGAGGGGGCGGCGGGCTTGGTCGTCATGAGGCGGATCCGGGTCGGGGCGGGGAGGCGGGAGGTCAGACGGAGAAACGTATCGCGCCGCCGTCGCCGGTGACGCGGTGGGCGCGCTTCGCGTGCCACAGGTAGTTGAGGTGCGCGATCGCCTCGCCGGTCGCGAAGAAGCGCTGCTGCAGGTCGAGCGCTCGGCGGAACAGCACCGGCACGATCTCGCCGGCCGACATCGGCCGGCCCGCGCGCTCGAGCGCTTCCTCGAGCTCGGCGAGGCGCGCCGCGTGGTGCGCGCGCAGTTCGGCGACGCGCGCCGCGATGCCCCGGAACGGCAGGCCGTGCGACGGCAGCACGAGCGTGTCGGCGGGGAGGTGCTCGAAGGAGGCGATCGACGCGAGGAACCGGCCCAGCGGGTTGCCGTCGGGGTCGGAGGGCCACACGCTCACGTTGGTCGAGATGCGCGGCAGCAGCATGTCGCCGGAGATCAGCAGGGCGCCGTCGCCGGCGTGGAGCGCGGCGTGCTCGGGCGAGTGGCCCCAGCCGGGGATCACGGTCCAGTCGTGCGCGCCGATGCGCAGCGTATCGCCTCCGACGATGCGCTCGATGCGCGCGGGCGCATGCGGCACGCCGCGCGAGTACGCGTTGCCGCGCGCGACGATCGCCGCGACGTGCTCGCGGTCGAGGCCGTGCGCGGCGAACAGCGCGCAGGTGTCGCCGACGGTGTGCGCGGCGCGCTGGTCGAGGGTCGCGTGCGCGGTCAGGAACTCGCCGATCGTCATCGCGACCGGGGCGCCGAACCGCTCGGCGAGCCACGCGGCGTTGCCGAGGTGGTCGGGGTGGTGGTGCGTGGCGACGATGCGCCCGATCGGGCGCCCGCCGAGCGTCGAGACGAAGTGCCGCTCCCACAGCCCGCGCGTGGTGTCGTTGCCGTAGCCGGCGTCGACGGCGGTCCAGCCGCCGTCCGCGTCGCGCGCGAGCCAGAGGTTGATGTGGTCGAGCGCGAAAGGGAGCGGCATCCTGATCCAGTGGATCCCGGGGGCGATCTCCCGCGGCTCGCCGGGGGCGGGAGGGGCGTCGAACGGGAACTGGAGCAGGCTGGGAGCGGGGGCGTTCACCGGAAGTGGATCGGCTTGGCGCGCGAAACCGATATGGTATCGTGGCCGGGCCCACCCCGAGGTTCCCGCGGACATCCCGCCGCCGATGACCGCCTCCCGCCGCCCGCCGTCCGCGTCCGCCGCCGCGCCGCGCGAGGCGAGCTATTCGATTTCGGAACTCGCCTCCGAATTCGCGCTGACCACGCGCGCGATCCGCTTCTACGAGGACGAGGGCCTGCTCGCGCCGCGGCGGCACAAGCAGGCGCGCATCGACGGCGGGCGCGACCGCACGCGCGTCAAGCTGATCCTGCGCGGCAAGCGGCTCGGCCTCTCGCTCGTCGAGATCCGGGAGATCCTCGACCTGCACGACGCGCGCGAGGGCGACCGTCGCCAGCTCCAGCGCTTCCTCGAGGCGCTCGACCACCGGCGCGCGCAGCTCGAGGTGCAGCGCGCCGACATCGACGGCGCGCGGCGCCACGCCCTGCGCGACGGCCAGCGCCGCCGCGGCGCCGGCCGCCTGGCCCGTGATCCAGCACTGCGGGATCTCGCGCATGAAGCCGTGCGAGTTCTTGTCGCACGAGACGTGGCGCCCGCACGCGAGCAGGCCGTCGAGCCGCTCGGGCACGAGCGCGCCGTAGGGGATCGAGATGTTGGGGAACTTGGGGCTCACGGCCGGCGTGACGCCGACCTCGTCGGGCAGCGCGACGCCGTCGCTCCAGCGGCTGCGCAGCACGGCGCCCGTACCTCTGAGGCGGCGCGCGTGGCGCACGCCGATCTGCGGCGCCGACAGCAGCATGTAGGCGTTCTCGAAGCCGGGCGCATGCGCGCGGAAGAACGCCAGGTGCTGCGCCATCGCCTGGTGCGAGCGCACCTCGACGGCCGTCAGGTCGTCGACGTCGAGCGCCGAGTAGCCGGTCTGGCGCGGCCCCATGAACAGGGCAATGTCGTTGCGCCACGAGACGAAGGGCCGCTCGAACAGGCCGCAGGTCTCGCGCCCGCGCGCCATGAAGTCGGCGTGCTGCTCGGGCTGTGACGTCTTGAAGTCGATCCAGCGGTTCATGTCGACGCCGCCGAACAGCCACGCCGTGTTCATGCAGTGGTGGACGTCGGCTTCCTCGATGTCGTTGTCGTAGGCGGCGCCGGCGCGCGCAAAGAGATCGCCGTCGCCGGTGGCGTCGACCACGACCTTCGCCATGATCGCCATGCGCCCTTCCTTGCTCTCGAACACGACGCCGGCGACCGCGCCGTTCTCGACGATCGGCATCGCCGCCCACGAGTGGTAGACGAGCTTGACCTTGCGCTCGAGCACGATGTCCTGACTCAGCAGCTTGAGCCGCTCGGGGTCGATCGTCGGCGACCAGGTGACGACACCGTGGTACGCGGCGGTGCGGTTCGACCAGTAGGCCGCCTTCGTCGCGTCGCGCGAGCCCCAATCGGCGCGCGACGGGCCGGCGACGGCGTCGGCCGGCAGACGATCGAACAACTCCTCGGCAAAGCCGCGGATCACGAGCCTGCCTTCCCAGTCCGTCATGCGGTCGATCCACAGCACGAGGCCGCCGGTCGACAGGCCGCCCAGGTGGTTGTAGCGCTCGAGCAGGCAGACGTCGGCGCCCGCCTTCGCGGCCGCGGCGGCAGCCGCCGTGCCCGACGGCCCGCCGCCGACGACGAGGACGTCGCAGCGGTGATAGATCGGGATGGCACGCCCCGGCTCCTGCCATTGGCCGTGGTCCGGCCGCGCACCGCGCTGCGTGTCACGGCTGTAGATGTCGGAGGCGAGGATGCGCTCGTCGGTGCGCGTCAAGGATTTCATGGGCGCTATTCTGGACGCCGCGTCCATAAAGTCAACTATTTCTCCGGATCATCCCTAGGTCTTGTTGCGAGATTCCGGGGTGTTGGCTAGTCTTTGCGGTCCTCAGGACCGTTTTTCAGGATTTCGCATGATGCGCCGTCGCCGTTTCCTTCCTGCCGTCGCCCTGCCCGCCCTCGCCTTTGCTGCCGCCGGCCTGCCGATGCCTGCCGCAGCGCAGGCTGCACCGTTCCCGAGCCGGCCCGTCACGCTCGTCGTGCCCA
>DAOMBL010000349.1:638-4290 GCA_035427325.1 Casimicrobiaceae bacterium | reverse complement strand
CTCGTGATGCAGCCGGCGATGGGCTACGGCATCGCGGCGAGCCGGACGCCGAAGCCGGCAGCGGCGCGCCTGCGGAGCCTCACGACCCATGCGGTGTTCGGCCTCGGCCTGTACGGCGCGGGCTGGGCGACCGCTGGCTTGAATGCGCTCTTCAACCGAGCTTCCTGACCGTCTTCACCCTCATCACCGTAGCGAGATCCCCCATGCGCATCCCCCAGCGTTTCGCGCCGATCGTGTTCGGCGCCCTCCTCTCGGCCATCATGGTCGCGCTCGTCTCCGCGTTCGTCCTGGCGCTGCACCAGGGCTTCGGCGCCGGCTTCCTGCGGCAGTGGCTGCGAAGCTGCGCGACGACCTGGCCGGTGGCTTTCCGACCGTGACGCTCGTCGCGCCCTGGGTCCGCCGGGTCGTCGGGCGGATCACCGCGTAGCACGGGGCATAATGGCGGCTTCGGGAGGAAGCCACGATGGCCGTCATCACCTGCATCGAGGACCTGCGGGTCCTCGCGAAGAAGCGCGTGCCGCGCATGTTCTACGACTACGCGGACACCGGTTCGTGGACCGAGAGCACCTATTTCGCCAACGAGGCGGATTTCCGGTCGATCAAGCTGCGGCAGCGCGTCGCGGTCGACATCGACCAGCGCTCGGTCGCCGCGAAGATGATCGGCATCGACGTCGCGATGCCGGTGGCGATCGCGCCGGTGGGCTCGACCGGCATGCAGCACGCGGACGGCGAGATCCTCGCCGCGCGCGCCGCGAAGAAGTTCGGCATCCCGTTCACGCTCTCGACGATGAGCATCTGCTCGATCGAGGACGTCGCGCAGGAGGTGGGCTCGCCGTTCTGGTTCCAGCTCTACGTGATGCGCGACCGCAACTTCAGCGAACGCCTGATCGAACGCGCGAAGGCCGCCGGCTGCGGCGCTCTCGTGCTGACGCTCGACCTGCAGATCCTCGGCCAGCGCCACAAGGATCTCAAGAACGGCCTCTCGGTGCCGCCGAAGCCGACGCTGCGCAACCTCGCGAACCTCGCCACCAAGCTCGGCTGGTGCATGGAGATGGCGGGCACCAGGCGCCGCGCGTTCCGCAACATCGTCGGCCACGTCGAGGGCGTCAACGACATGAGTTCGCTCTCCGAGTGGACCGCGCGCCAGTTCGACCCGCGGCTGAACTGGAGCGACGTCGAGTGGATCAAGCGCCGCTGGGGCGGCAAGCTGATCCTCAAAGGCATCCAGGACGTCGAGGACGCGCGCATCGCGGTCGAGACCGGCGCCGACGCGCTGATCGTCAGCAACCACGGCGGGCGCCAGCTCGACGGCGCGGAGTCGTCGATCCGCGCGCTGCCTGCGGTCGTCGACGCGGTCGGATCGAAGATCGAGGTGCACATGGACGGCGGCATCCGCTCGGGCCAGGACGTGTTCAAGGCCTGGGCGCTGGGCGCGCGCGGCGTCTACATCGGCCGCGCGATGGTCTACGCGATCGGCGCGATGGGCGAGGCAGGCCTCACCAAGGCGCTCGAGATCATCCGCAACGAACTCGACCTCACGATGGCGTTCTGCGGCAAAACGAGACTCACCGACGTCGGGCCGGACGTCATCCTGCCGGGGACGGCGCCATCGCGCTGATTCCGGCGCTCGGCCGGTCGTGCCCGCCGCTCCCCCCGCGGCGGGGCGCCTCCGGATCGGCGGGGGGCTCGTCCGGCCGATTGCCGGAGTCCCCTCCTCCCGCTATAATAGCGGGCTCACGTGGGGACGTAGCTCAGCTGGGAGAGCGTCGCGTTCGCAATGCGAAGGTCGGGAGTTCGATCCTCCTCGTCTCCACCACCCTTCAACGCCCAACCTCGATCGGTTGGGCGTTCTCCTTTCCGGCTTGCGGATTTCGCGCAGGTTCGGTGCCGCTGGGGCGAAAAAGCAGGGTCAGACGCGACTTTTCGTCCGGCTCCACGGATCCCGTCGCCCGATCCGGGCGCGAGCGCGCATGCCTCCGCCGCGCTGCGATCCCGTCCCGCCCCGCGACGCCCCTCGCGGGCGAAAGTCGAGTCTGACCCCATTTGCTACACAACCCCGCAACCCCGGCGCAAACGCCCGCTCGTTGAGAGATGGAGCTGAGTTGCGCCACGCTCCAAGCGCCATGCGATCGAAGGTTTGCCTGATGGGAATCGTCCTGGCGGTTCCGGTCTGCGCGAGCGACGCGCGCGCCGGCGACGCCAATTCGGACCGGCCGCGCGCACGAGTCGAGCGCGATGTTGCTTCGGGCCGAGCGCGCCTGGTGGTCCCGCAGTCGCGCACGGCGCCGATCCGGCTCGTTGTGACCGGACTTTGTCGCTACGAACCGAAGTCGCGCCGATGGTCGCGCGAAACTTCGAAGCCCGTGCCGAAGGCCGGCGGCGCGGGTACGGTGGTCGAGATCGCCGATCGGACCGGCTTGTACTGGGTCGAGTGGACGGAGAACGGCCGCAGCTTCGCGACGCAGGTCGCCGCCGGTCCCGTGCTGTGCAACGACGTCATGCTCGCGCCCCCCACGCCGGCCGGCATGGTCAGCGCCTGCGTCCCGCTGGGGAACGCGGCAACGGCCGCCTACGTGCCTGACCCCGCGATTTCATGCCGGTGACGGCCCGCCGAATGCGGGACGCCTGACGATCCTTGGTTGGACCGTGCGCGATGCGCCTCGTCGCGCTGGTCCTGGTCGCGTTTGCGGGCCAGGCGATGCGCGATGCCTGCGCCGGTCGCGCCTGCCGGTGCGGTAGGTGCCGGGGGCGGCGCGGTCGCAAGCGGTGTCTCGCACGGGTCGGGGTCATCGATGCGCCCGGATGGCGGAGACCAGCTCACGCCGTGAGCCACCGATCGCCGCATCATCGGCATTCGGGTCGATGGGCCGAACGGTGCACGATCGGTCCGCGAGGGCGCCGCGTGCCACAGGGCACGCACCTTGCGCCCATTTTGATCATTCCCGCCTGCGACGCGCGGTGAAATTCACCGGCTGCCCGATCGGCGATCAGTACAGCCGTACCGCGACGTCGAAGTGCCACGTGCGGCGGATCTCGATCACGTCGTAGTCGCTGGCGAGCGTCGGCGGGAAGGCCTCGTACGGAACCTGGCTCTGCACGATGCGGCGCACGGCCTGGTCGATGTCGGGCACGCCGCTGGACAGGACGAACACGACGGATTCCACGGATCCGTCGCTTCGTACGGCAACGGTCACCACCGGATCCCGATGCGGCTGCCGGGCGGCTTCGCGGACCATGTCGATCGTCATGTTGAGTTCGATCTTCCGGGCGAAGTTCTCGCCATAGCGAACCAACTCGGCATTGGTGTCGAAGCGGCCGAAGAGCCGGCCTCGGCGCGGAGTGCCCAACGAGTACGGCAGCGAAGGTGCGGGGCGGCCGGCGGCCGCAGCGGGATCACGCCGGGCGGCCTCTTCGTCGAGTTGCCGTCCGATCGCGCGAAGTCGCTCTTCCCGCCTCTCCTCGGCCCGATCGGCTTCCTGTTTTGCGGCTTCGAGAGCGGCGTCCCGGCGCGGGGCATCCTGCCGCGCCGCTTCCTTTCGTGCAGCCTCACCGCGTTCCGCCTCCTGTCGCGCAGCTTCCCGTCGCGCCGCCTCCTGACGCGCCGCCTCCTGACGCGCCGCCTCCTGACGCGCCGCCTCCTGACGCGCCGCCT
>DAOMBL010000349.1:0-538 GCA_035427325.1 Casimicrobiaceae bacterium | reverse complement strand
CCTGTCGCGCCGCCTCCTGTCGCGCCGCCTCCTGTCGCGCCGCCTCCCGTCGCACCTCCTCCTGCCGGGCGGCTTCGCGCTGCACTTCCTCCTGCCGTGCGGCTTCGCGTCGCGCCTCCTCCTGTCGCGCCGCCTCCTGTCGCACCTCCTCCTGCCGGGCGGCTTCCCACCGCGCCTCCTCCTGACGATCTGCTTCGCGACGTGCGGCGTCGGCCCGAATGGCCTCCTGGCGTTCCATTTCCCGCTGTGCAGCTTCGGCTCGGACGGCCTGGATCCGTTCCGCTTCCTTTCGTTCTGCCTCCTGCCTTTCCGCCTCCCGGCGTTCCTCCTCCAGACGTGCGGCCTCCGCGCGAGCGGCTTGCTCGAGCGCGACCTCCCGCTGCGCCGCCGCCAGCCGTTCGGCCTCGGCGCGCGCCGCGTCCGCCAGCGCCGTTTCGCGCCGTGCGGCGTCCTGCCGGGCCGCCTCCTGTTGCTCAGCTTCCTGTCGCGCTGCTTCCTGTCGCGCTGCTTCCTGTCGCGCTGCTTCCTGTCGCGCTGC
>DAOMBL010000348.1:3862-4297 GCA_035427325.1 Casimicrobiaceae bacterium | reverse complement strand
GGCCGTCGCTGCCGGCGATCGCGGAAGGCGTTCGGGTCCTCCGCGACTACGCTTCGTTCGCCTCGCGCGCCGCGCGCGGCGCGGCGGCGCTCCGGGAAGCCGGTCTCGCCGCCGGCGATCGCGTGGCGATCGCCGCGCGCAACCACCCCGCGACGCTCGAGGCCATGTTCGCGTGCTGGTGGGCCGGGGCGATCGTGGTGCCGGTGAACACGAAGCTCCACGCGAAGGAACTCGCGTGGCTGCTCGGCGACTGCGGCGCGCGCTTCGCGTTCGTCGACGCGGACTGGCACGCCGCGCTCGGCGGGATGCGCATCGAGTCGCTGGAGCGGGCGATCGTCGTCGGCAGCCGCGAGCACGAGGCGCTCGTCGCCGACGCGCCGGCGCCGACCGCGGCGGTCGCCCCCGGCGATCCCGCCTGGCTCTTCTATACGAGCG
>DAOMBL010000348.1:0-3852 GCA_035427325.1 Casimicrobiaceae bacterium | reverse complement strand
GCGATGACGCACTGCTTCCTCTCCGACGTCGAGACAATTGCCCCCGGCGACGCGATCCTGCATGCGGCGCCGCTCTCGCACGGGTCGGGCCTGTACGCGGTCCCGCACGTTGCGCGCGCCGCGGTGAACGTCGTGCCCGGGTCAGGCGGATTCGATGCCGCGGAGATCGTCTCGCTCGTCGAACGATGGGACCGTTCGCTCTTCTTCGCGGCGCCGACGATGGTCAAGCGGTTCGTCGCCTCGCCCGCGCTCGCCGGAGCGCGGCTCGATGCGCTCAAGGCGATCGTCTACGGCGGCGGACCGATGTACGTCGAGGACGCGAAGGCGGCGTTCGCGGCGCTGGGGCCGCGGCTCGCGCAGATCTACGGACAGGGCGAGTCGCCGATGACGATCACCGCGATGGACCGGCACGCGATCGCCGATGCGATCGCCCGCGGCGACGACGCGCGGCTCGGTTCGGTCGGCGTGGCCCAGACCGGCATCGAGGTGGTGGTCGAGGGGCCGCGCGGAGAACCGGGCGAGGTGCTCGTGCGCGGCGCGAGCGTGATGCGCGGGTACTGGCGCAATCCGGAGGCGTCCGCGCGCACGCTCGAAGGCGGCTGGCTCCACACCGGGGATGTCGGCGTGATCGACGACCGGGGGTTCTTGACGCTCAAGGACCGCAGCAAGGATCTCATCATCAGCGGCGGCTCGAACATCTATCCGCGCGAGGTCGAGGAGGTGCTGCTGCGCCACCCCGACGTCGCCGAGGTCGCGGTGATCGGGCGAAGGCACGCCGAGTGGGGCGAGGAGGTCGTCGCGTGCGTCGTCCCGCGCGTCGCGCTCGGCGATGCCCCCGCGCGCGACCGCTTCGAGGCGTCGCTCGACGCGCTGTGCCTCGCCGAGATCGCCCGCTTCAAGCGCCCGAAGGCCTATGCGATCGTCGCGGAGCTGCCCAAGAACGCCGCCGGCAAGGTGCTGAAGACGGCGTTGCGCGACGCGCTCGAATCAGTGGGCGCGCCGCAGCGCGATCGCGAGCGCTGAGGCGCCGAGCGCGGCCGCGGCGCCCAGCGCCAAGGCTCCCGACGCGCCGAACCGCTCGGCGAGCGAGCCCGCTGCGGCCATGCCCGCTCCGATGCCCACCACGATCGAGGTCGTCGACCACGTGAACGCCTCGGTGGCGCACTCGGACGGCGCGAACTCGGCGACGAGCAGCGACACGATCGTCATCGCGGGCGCGATCAGGATGCCCGCGACCGCGGCCACGACGGCGAGCAGCCAGGGGTCGGCGATCGGGACGTGGACGGCGAGGCCGACCGCGAACAGCCCCATGGCGACGGGCATCTGCCGCGCGAGCGGCGTGCGCAGGTGCAATCCGCCGTACGCTGCGCCGCCGATCGCGCTGCCGATCGAGCAGATTGCGAGCAGCGCCGGGCCCCAGGCATCGGCGCCGGCCGCGCGGCCGAACGCGGGATAGGCCACCTCGATCGCCCCGAACGACACCGCGAACACGAACGTCGTCGCGTAGAGCATCGCGAGCCTGCGGTCTCGCAGCGGGCCGAGCAGGTGGCGCTCGGTCGCCTCGCTCGGTTGCCACCAGGCGAGCGCACCCGATGCATGCATGAGCGGAACGGCTGCAGCGGAGCACGCCACCGCGAGGGCGAGGGGACCGCCCGGCATGCCCGCGGCCACCGCGATCGCGATCAGCGCGGGACCGAGCGTGTAGGCGAGTTCGAGCGCCACGGCGTCGGTCGCGAACGCGGTCTGGCGGAGCTCGGGTTCGTCGAGGCGCATCCGCCACAGCGTGCGCACCAGCACGGTGAGCGGTGGCGTGAACGCCCCGGCGGCGACCGCCCACGCGAGGATCGCGGCCTTCGAAAGGCCGAGCGGGCCGGCGGCGAGCACCGCGGCGAGCGCCAGCGGACTCGCGATGCCGCAGACGACGAGCACGCGGCGCGGACCGCGTCGGTCGACGAGGCGGCCGATCAGCGGGGCCGTCGCCGCCATCGCCACGAATTGCGCGCCAACGACGCTGCCCGCGTAGGCGATCGATCCGGTCAGCTCGCGCAGGTGCAGCAGCGTGCCCAGGCCCACGGTGCCGATCGGCAGGCGCATCGGCAGCGACAAGGCGAGAAAGCGCATCGCCCCCGGGATCGCGGCGAGCGCGGCGTAGCGCGCGCGGAGCGTACGCAACATGCGTCGGTGGATGACGGGTCGGGCCGCGTCCGGCGCCGCCACGCCGCCGGCGAACCGGCCGGCGATCGCGACGTCAGTACTGGACCGTCACATTCCCCGGAGCGAGCCAGTCGGCGAGCCTGGCGAGGAGCGTCTCGTCGGGCGTCACCCGCCAGTCGTCGGAGAGTTCGACGTCGCCTTCCGAGGCGTCGCCGGCGTAGTGCACGACCACCGGCAGGCCGTCGGCCTTGAACGGCGCGAGGATGCTCTCGAGCCGTTCCGCGGTCGCGTTGCCGTTGCAGGTGAGCCTGAGCTTCCGGCCCCAGCGCCTGCGCACCGCCGCGAGGTCGAAGACCTGCTCGGCCAGGATGCGCAGGCCCGTGACTTCGCCGTCCTCGGCCATGCGCTGCGTGACCTTCACCTCGACGACGACCAGCGCGTCGTCGCGCAGCATCGCGCGAGCCTGCTCGTAGGCCTCGTTGAACACGACGATCTCCTGCGAGCCCCTGCCGTCGTCGAGCGTGACGAACGCGATCTTGCCCTTCCGCCCGGACTGCGTGCGAAGGGCGGTGACCACGCCGGCGATCAGGTAGCGCTCGGCGCGCGGGGCGACGTCCGGCAGCGCCGTCCGCACCAGCGGCGCGAGTTCGCGGGCGTAGGCCGCATAGGGGTGCCCGGACAGGTAGAAGCCGAGCGCCGACTTCTCGTGCTGCAGGCGCTCGGCGTCGGTCCACTCGCGCGTCTCGACCAGCACCGGCGCGGGCGCGGCGACGTCGCCGCCGAAGAGGGACGACTGCGCGGCCTGCGCCTGCGCCCGCTCGGCCTCGTGCATCGCGTTCCCGATCGACGCGAAGAGCGTCGCGCGGCGACGGTCGATCGAATCGAACGCCCCGCCCCGGACGAGCGCCTCGAGCACGCGCCGGTTGACGAGCCTCTTGTCGACCCGCGCCGCGAGATCCGCGAGGTCGCGGAACGCCCCGCCGCTCGCGCGCGCCGCGACGATCGAGGCCACGGCCTGCTCGCCGGTGCCCTTGATGCCGCCGAGTCCGTAGCGGATGCGCTTCGCGTCGACCGGCTCGAAACGCCAGCCGGACGCGTTGACGTCGGGCGGCAGCACCTCGAGCCCCATCGCGAGCGCGTCGTCGCGCAAGCTCCGCAGCTTGTCGGTGTCGTCCATCACGAGCGACAGGTTGGCCGCCATGAACGCCGCCGGGTGATGCACCTTGAGCCACGCGGTCTGGTAGGCGACGAGCGCGTAGGCCGCCGAGTGCGACTTGTTGAACCCGTAGCCGGCGAACTTCTCCATCAGGTCGAAGAGCTGCACCGCCTTCGCGCGCGCGAGTCCGTTCTTCTCGGCGCCCGAGACGAACACGTCGCGGTGCCTCGCCATCTCCTCGGGCTTCTTCTTGCCCATCGCGCGGCGCAGCAGGTCGGCGCCGCCCAGCGTGTAGCCGCCGATCACCTGCGCGATCTGCATCACCTGCTCCTGGTAGACCATGACGCCGTAGGTCGATCCCAGGATCGGCTCGAGCCGCCGGTCGACGTAGTCGGCGCGCGCGCGGCCGTGCTTGCGCTCGACGTAATCCGGGATCAGGTCCATCGGACCGGGCCGGTACAGCGCGTTCAACGCGATCAGGTCCTCGAGCCGGTCCGGCTTCGCCTGCTTGCGCAGGTCGCGCATGCCGCGCGATTCGAACT
>DAOMBL010000347.1:0-4298 GCA_035427325.1 Casimicrobiaceae bacterium | reverse complement strand
CCTCCGCGATCGCGCGGCGGCCCGACGCCCGCGCGAGGCTCTCCGCGTGGCGGCGGGACCTGTTCCTGCGGGGCGCCCTGGGAGACGTCGGGCTCGCGCTGCTCGCGCTGTGGCTCGCCGCCCAGCTCAATCCCGCGATTCCGCTGTTCGCGATCACCTTCGATCCGGCGACCGAGCGCCTCGTCGCCGACGTGCCGGGGTCGGATTCCGCCTCGATCGTCGTCGAGGCCGCGGAGAGCGCGTTCCAGCTCCTGGGCGTCGGCCTGTTCCTGACGCTCCTCCTCCGCCACCGGCGACACGCAGGCGTCGCGGTGCTCCTGTTGATCGGCGTCGCCCTGCTGCTCAAGGGCATCGCCGCCCTGCTCCTGCTCAAGCCCGCGGCGTGGGAGGGGTGGCTGCGGCCCGGCGTGTCGATCGGAACGGCGGCGGGCGCGCTGGCGCTGCTCGCCGCGATCGCCCTGCCGCGGCCCGCGATGATCGCGCTGTGCGGCGTGGCGCTCCTCACCTCGCTGCTCACGCCTGTGCTCGCCTCCGACGTGCTGGACGCGCGGGCGCCGCTGACGCTGTTCTCGTGGCGCTACGGCCATCTGCTCAACTTCAACGGCCTGACGCACACGGTGCTGCTGCTGTGGCCGATCGCCGCCGCGGGCTGGCTCTTCGCACTCTCGGGACGCCCCGCCTGGGGCGCGCCGGAGTCGCCCGGCTGATCGCCCGGGCCGGGATCGCCCACCCCCGGCTACAATGACCGTTTGCCCGCGGATGCGCGACCGATGAGCTACTTCCAGCGCCACGTCTTCTTCTGCGTCAACGAGCGCGACGCGCCGGACAAGTGCTGCGCGAGCGCAGGTGCGGCGGCGATGCAGAAGTACGCGAAGGACCGCGTCAAGGCGCTCTCGCTCGCCGGTCCCGGCAAGGTCCGGATCAACCGGTCGGGCTGCCTCGACCGCTGCGAGGAAGGTCCCTGCCTCGTCGTGTATCCCGAAGGCGTCTGGTACACCTACGTCGACCGGGCCGACATCGACGAAATCGTCGACCGGCACCTGGCCCGCGGCGAGATCGTCGAGAGGCTGCGCATTTGACCTCGGGATTCGCCGCGTCGACCGAGCGGGTCGTCGCCCGCGGCCCCGCGGGCGCGCTCGAGATCGTCGTCAACGCTCCGCGGGACGCGCGCCGGGGCATCGCGCTGGTCGCGCATCCGCACCCCGAACAGGGCGGCACGCTCGACAACAAGGTGGCGCAGACGCTCGCGAAGGCGTTCCACGCGCTGGGCTACATCGCCGTGCGCTTCAATTTCCGCGGCGTTGGCGCGTCCGAGGGCCGCTTCGACGGCGGCATCGGCGAGACCGAGGACGCGCTCGCCTCGCTCGACTGGGCACGCAGCCGCTACGGCGCCCAATGGCCGGTCGCGCTCGCCGGGTTCTCGTTCGGTTCCTACGTGCAGACGCGCGTGGCGAAGCGGATCGATCCCGAACGGCTCGTGCTGGTCGGGCCCGCGGTGAGGCGCTTCGCGGTCGAGGCCGTTCCCGCCGACACGATCGTCGTGCACGGCGAGGCGGACGAGGTGGTGCCGCTCGCCGACGTGTTCGACTGGGCGCGGCCGCAGGCGCTGCCCGTCGTCGTCTTTCCCGGCTGCTCGCACTTCTTCCACGGCCGCCTGCCGCAGTTGCGCGACACGGTCGTCGGCATGTGGCATCGCGCCCGCGCCGCCGGAGGCGAGTGATGGATTCGATCGTCGAGCGCGTGCTGCCCGGCCTTGCGTCCGCCGCGCGCGGCCGCGTGCTGACGGTCCAGGGCCTCGTCAAGCGCTACGGCGGGAACGAGGTCGTGCGCGGCCTGTCGTTCCAGATCCGCCGCGGCGAGTGCTTCGGCCTCCTCGGCCCCAACGGCGCGGGCAAGACCACGACGCTGCGCTGCTGCCTCGGTCTCGTCGAGCCCGACGCCGGGACGATCGAGTTGTGCGGCGAGCCGGTGCCGAAGTCCGCGCGCGCGGCGCGCATGCGCGTGGGCGTCGTGCCGCAGATGGACAACCTCGATCCCGACTTCACGGTCGCCGAGAATCTCGTCGTCTTCGGCCGCTACTTCGGCCTCGATCGGACCACGCTCGATCGCCGGATCCCGAAGCTCCTGGAGTTCGCGGGCCTCGCCGCGAAGCGGAACGCCAGGATTCGAACGCTCTCCGGCGGCATGAAGCGGCGGCTCACGCTCGCGCGCGCGCTCGTCAACGACCCCGAACTCCTGATCCTCGACGAGCCGACGACGGGGCTCGATCCGCAGGCCCGTCACCTGATCTGGGACGGCCTGCGCCAGCTCCTGACCCAGGGCAAGACGATCCTGCTCACGACGCACTTCATGGACGAGGCGGCGCGGCTCGCGACCCGTCTCGCGGTGATCGACCACGGGCGCATGATCGCCTGCGACGCGCCGCGCGCGCTGATCGCCGAGCACGTCGAGCCCGAGGTCGTCGAGGTCTACGGCGACGGCGCGCGTGCCTGGGCCGACGCGCAGGGCCGCAGGCTCGCGAAGCGCCTCGAGATCGCCGGCGAGACCGCGTTCTGCTACGCGATGGACGCCCGCGCCCTGGTCTCCGATCTCGCGACGCGGAGCGGCGTGCGCTACCTGCACCGGCCCGCGAATCTCGAGGACCTGTTCATCAAGCTCACCGGCCGCGAGCTGCGGGACTGAGGATGCCGGCGATTCCCTTCGCGCTTCCGGTTCGCCTGGTCGCGCCCCCGTCGTTCTCGCTGCGCTTCGTGCCGGTGTGGCGGCGCAACCTGCTCGTCTGGCGGAAGCTCGCGCTCGCGAGCCTCCTCGGCAACATCGCCGACCCGCTCCTCTACATGCTCGCGCTCGGCTACGGGCTGGGCGCGCTGGTCGGCGAGGTCGGCGGCATGCCCTACGTCGCGTTCATCGGCACCGGCATGGTGTGCCAGAGCGCGATGTTCACCGCGTCGTTCGAGGGCATGTACTCGGCGTTCTCGCGCATGCACGTGCAGCGGACCTGGGAAGGCATCATCAACGCGCCGATCTCGCTCGACGACGTCGTGCTCGCCGAGTGGATCTGGGCGGGCACCAAGGCCGTGATGTCCACCGCCGCCATCCTCGTGGTGATCCTCGCGCTGGGTTTCGGGCACACCTGGCTCGCGATCTGGGTCCTGCCGCTCGGCCTCCTCGTCGGGCTCGTGTTCGGCGCGTTCGGCCTCGCCATGACCGCGCTCGCGCCCAACTACGACTTCTTCACCTACTTCTTCACGCTCGTGATCACGCCGATGCTCCTGCTGTCGGGCGTGTATTTCCCGGTCGAGCAGATGCCCGCCTCGCTCGCGGCCGTCGCGAACGTCCTGCCGCTCAAGCACGCGATCGACCTCGCCCGGCCGCTGATGCTCGGGCGGGTGCCGGACGCGGTCCTGCTGCACGTCGCGGTGCTGGCGGCCTACGCCGCCGTCGCGTACTACCTCGCGCTCGTCCTCACGCGGCGGCGAATCCTCCGGTGACCATCGCTCCCCCGACGTCGGGCACGTGCCTGAATCCCCGGGGGGGCGCGCGCGCGCCCGGAAGCGGGAGACGGCGGCCATGCTGACGGTCAAGTCGCTGCACATCATCTTCGTCGTCGCGTGGTACGCGGGACTCTTCTATCTGCCGCGCCTCTTCGTCTACCACGCTCAGTGCGCTCCGGACGATCGCGTCGGGATCGAGCGCTTCAAGGTGATGGAGCGCAAGCTCTACCGCGGCATCATGACGCCGTCCGCCGTGCTCGCGGTCGGGTTCGGCCTGTGGTTGTGGCTGGGCTACGGGATCGGCGGCGGATGGCTGCATGCGAAGGTCGCGCTGGTGGCGGTCCTCGTCGCGTTCCACGTCTACCTCGGCACGCTGGTCCGCGCCTTCGCGGAGGACCGCAATCGCCGCGGGCACGTCTTCTACCGCTGGCTGAACGAGATCCCCGCGCTGCCGATCCTGGTCGGGGCGGTGTTCCTCGTCGTGTTCAAGCCGTTCTGACCGCGTGGAGACCTTCTTCGCGCCCTGCCCGCGCGGGCTCGAGGCGGCGCTCGGCGCAGAGCTCGATCGCCTCGGGGCCGCGTCGGTCGCCGCGGCGGAAGGCGGGGTCGGCTTCTCGGGAGCGCTGGAACTGGCCTGCCTCGCGAACCTCGAGTCGCGACTCGCGAGCCGCGTGCTGTGGAAGGTGGGCGGCGGGACCTACCGCGACGAGCGCGAACTGAACGCGCTCGCCCGCTCGATCGACTGGCCGAAGCGCTTCCGCGTCGACCGCACGATCCGCGTCGACGTCGCCGCCACGCGTTCGC
>DAOMBL010000346.1:0-4299 GCA_035427325.1 Casimicrobiaceae bacterium | reverse complement strand
GCTCGCGTTCGCCGAGGCGCAGCGCTGCCTCAACTGCGACGCGCAGACGGTGTTCTCCGACGGGCTGTGCATCGAGTGCGACGCCTGCGTGGACATCTGTCCGATGGACTGCATCACCTTCACGGTCAACGGGGAC
Organism: Casimicrobiaceae bacterium; assembly: GCA_035427325.1. Classification (GTDB taxonomy): domain Bacteria; phylum Pseudomonadota; class Gammaproteobacteria; order Burkholderiales; family Casimicrobiaceae; genus VBCG01. The sequence goes on along the minus strand of DAOMBL010000346.1, from coordinate 4,163 downwards.
GAGGCCGACCTGCGCACGCGGCTGCGCGCGCCTGCGGTGAACCGCGAGCAGGCGCTCTACGTTTCCGGCGAACTCGCCACGAAGCGCGTGATGGTCAAGGACGAGGACGTGTGCCTGCACTGCGGGCTGTGCGCGGAGCGCTGCCCGACCGGCGCCTGGGACATGAAGAAGTCGTTCATCGAAATGACCCACTGCGGCGACACGCCGCGCGTCCGGCTGCCGAAGCGCGAACGCGCGGGGGTCGCGGCCGAGGCGGCGGAGTGACGATGCGACCGATCGCCCGCGTCAACGACTTCGTCGTCAAGTTCGCCAACGTCAACGGTTCGGGGTCCGCCTCGGCGAACGGGCTGTTCGCCAAGGCGATCCTGCGCATGGGCGTGCCGGTCGCGGCGCGCAACATCTTCCCGTCGAACATCCAGGGGATGCCCACCTGGTACGAGGTGCGCATCGTCGAGGAGGGCTGGCGCGGCCGGCGCGGCGGCGTCGACCTGGCGGTCGCGATGAATCCCGAGACCTGGAAGGCCGACGTGGCGGAGGTCGAGTCGGGCGGTTACCTCCTCTACGACGCGACCCGGCCGCTCGCCGCGGAGCGCACCCGGTCAGACCTCACCTCGATCGGCGTGCCGCTCACCGCGCTTTGCCACGAGGCGTTCTCCGACGCCCGCCAGCGCCAGCTCTTCAAGAACATCGCCTACCTGGGAAGCCTCGCGCACCTGCTGTCGATCGAGGCCGAGGTGGTCGAGGCGATGCTCGTCGAGCAGTACAAGGGCAAGGCGCCGCTGCTCGACGCGAACCGGAAGGCGTTCCGTCTGGGATACGACTGGTCGCACGAGCATCTCGCCCCCCTCGGACTCAGGGTGGAACGGCGCGATCGCGTGGGCGAGCGCATCTTCGTCGACGGCAACAGTGCGGCGGCGCTCGGGGCGGTCTACGGCGGCGCGACGGTGTGCGCGTGGTATCCGATCACGCCGTCGACTTCGCTCGCCGAGGCGTTCCAGCGCTACTGCCGCAGGCTCCGCGTCGACAAGGACACCGGCAGGCACCGCTACGCGATCGTGCAGGCCGAGGACGAACTCGCGTCGATCGGCATGGTCGTGGGCGCCGGCTGGAACGGCGCCCGCGCCTTCACGGCGACCTCCGGCCCGGGCATCTCGCTGATGCAGGAGTTCATCGGGCTCGCCTACTTCGCGGAGATTCCGGCGGTGCTCTTCGACGTGCAGCGCGGCAGCCCGTCGACCGGGATGCCGACCAAGACGCAGCAGGCCGACATCCTGTCGAGCGCCTATGCCTCGCACGGCGACACCAAGCACCCGTTGCTCCTGCCCGAGGATCCGACCGAGGCCTTCGAGATGGGCGCGCTGGCGTTCGACCTCGCCGACCGCCTGCAGAGCCCGGTGTTCGTGATGCTCGACCTCGACATCGGGATGCAGGACTGGCTGACCGAGCCGTTCCGGTGGGACGACGCGCGCGCGCTCGACCGCGGCAAGCTGATGACCGCGGAAGACCTCGAAGCCGGACGCGACTTCGGCCGCTACCTCGACGTCGACGGCGACGGCATTCCCTACCGCACGATCCCGGCGACGCATCCGCGGCGCGGCGCGTATTTCACGCGCGGCACGTCGAAGGACCGCTACGCGCGCTACACCGAGGAGGGGCCGGCCTACGTCGACAACATGCAGCGGCTCCTGCGCAAGTTCGAGACGGCGAAGGCCCTGGTGCCGGGCCCGGTCGTCGCGAAGGCCGCGCAGGCGACGCGCGCGGCGGTCGTGTGGTACGGCTCGACCGGCGCGCCGATGGCCGAGTCGCTCGCCTCGCTCGAGGCACAGGGCATCCACCTCGACCGGATGCGCATCCGCGCGTTCCCGTTCGCCGACGCGATCGCCGAGTTCATCGCCGCGCACGACCACGTGTTCGTCGTCGAGCAGAACCGCGACGCGCAGCTGCGCACGCTGCTCATGAACGAGTGCAACCTCCCGCCCGACAAGCTGATCCCGATCCTGCACTACGACGGCAACCCGCTCACCGCGCGCTTCATCGTGAACGAGATCGGCGAGAAGGCGCGCGCGCTCGGCCTCGTGCGCGGGCGCCCTGCCATCGCTGCGGACTGACGCGTCTGATCCCCGATCCCTGCCACCGGATCCCCGAGCATGACCTATCTCGCGAAACCGAAGATCCACCACCCGTCGCTGCCGGTCAACGCGCTCGGCTTCACGCGGCGCGATTACGAGGGCCCGGTGTCGACACTCTGCGCGGGCTGCGGACACGATTCGATCTCGGCGGCGATCATCCAGGCGTTCTTCGAACTCGCGGTGCCCCCGCACCGCGTCGCGAAGCTCTCGGGGATCGGCTGCTCGTCGAAGACGCCGACCTACTTTCTCGGCCAGTCGCACGGCTTCAACACCGTGCACGGGCGCATGCCCTCGGTGCTGACCGGCGCGAACCTCGCGAACCGCAGCCTCATCTACCTCGGCGTTTCCGGCGACGGCGACTCCGCGTCGATCGGACTCGGGCAGTTCGCGCACCTGATGCGCCGCAACGTCGACATGACCTACATCGTCGAGAACAACGGCGTCTACGGGCTCACCAAGGGCCAGTTCTCGGCCACCGCCGACAAGGGCAGCCGCAGCAAGCGTGGTGCGGCCAACGACGACGAGCCGATCGACCTCGTGATGATGGCGCTGACGCTCGGCGCGAGCTACGTCGCGCGCGGATTCTCCGGCGACAAGGAGCAACTCGTGCCGCTCATCGTCGGCGCCGTGCGCCACAAGGGGGCGGCGTTGATCGACGTCGTATCGCCCTGCGTCGCGTTCAACAACCACCCCGGCTCGACCAAGAGCTACGACTACGTGCGGGAGCACAACGAGGCGGTCAGCCGGCTCGACTTCATGCCCGAGCGCGCCCCGATCGTCGCGACGCAGGCGCCCGGGGAGACCCGCGACATCGTCATGCACGATGGCTCGACGATGCGTTTGAAGCGCCTCGATCCGGCGTACGACCCCTCCGACAAGGTCGGTGCGATGGCTTACCTCGAATCGCACCGGGCGAAGGGGTTGGTCGTCACCGGGCTCCTCTACGTCGCGCCGAATGCGAGCGACCTCCACGACGCACAGGAGACGGTCGACACGCCGCTGAACCAGCTCACCGACGCTGAACTCGTGCCCGGTGCAGCGGCGCTGGCGAGTGTCAACGCCTCGCTGCGGTAGGACGGAACGAGCCAACCCGATGAGTCCGGGGATCAGGCTGGTCTTCGGCGCAGTCGGCGTGTTCGCGATCGGACTCGGCCTCTTTCTCGTCCGCCGGCCGATGCGCCTCCGCCTGGCGGGCGGCCGCGCGAAGGGCACGGTCGAATCGACCAGGGCGATCCAGGTCCCCGGGCGTTACGGCGTCCGCACCTATCACCTGCCGACGATCGTCTTCGTGACCGCGATAGGCGAGCGCGTGACCTTCGAGTCGGCCTACGGAGGCCGCTCCGCGCCATCGAAGGGGGAGCCGGTCGACGTCCATTACGATCCCGCCAACGCGAAGGATGCCGAGGTCGCGAGCCCGCGCCAGTGGCTGCCGGTCGCGTTCCTGGCGCTCTTCGGGCTGCCGTTCCTGCTCGTCGGCATCCTGTCGTAGCTTGGGGTCGGGGACGCAATCGGTAATCGGGGTCAGAGCCGTAATTTCCGGGGTCACGCGGTAATCGGGGTCAGCGCGGTAATCGGGGTCAGAGCCGGGTAATCGGGGTCAGAGCCCTAAGTTCCGGGGTCAGAGCCGCAACTGCGCTTTGCACCAGTTGCGGCTCTGTCCCCGGAAATTACGGCTCTGACCCCGGAAATTACGGCTCTGACCCCAGAAGGCGGTACGCGGGCACCGGCTTGTCATAGCCCTTGAGCGCGAGCGGCTCGAGCGCTTCGAACGCGAACGCCGCGTCGAGGTCGGCGCGGGCGCGGCGGTCGAGCAGGATCTGCCCGCCTCGGGCTTCGGCGCACAGGCGGGCGGCGAGGTTCACGACGCCGCCGATCACCGTGTAGTCGAACCGCCCGTCGTAGCCCATGGCACCGAGCGTCGCGTAGCCGCGCGCGATGCCGATGCCGAGGCCGAGTTCGTGGCCGAGCTTGCGCCAGCGCTCGCGAAGCGGCGCGAACCGATCCTGCATCGCCAGCGCCATGCGCGCCGCGCGC
>DAOMBL010000345.1:0-4341 GCA_035427325.1 Casimicrobiaceae bacterium | reverse complement strand
CGGTGGTCGCGCCACCTTAACAGAGCGGACGTGCTCGCGCTCGTCGCCGCGGTCGTCGTGCCCATGCTCCTCGAAAGCGATCCGAAGCCGCTGGGCGAGGACATCTCGGTGCGCATCCCGCCGGTGGACGACGGCAAGTTCGTGGGCAAGCTCGACGACGCGGCACCGAGGAAATCGCTCGCGGATGCGGAGAAGTCGGTGCTCGCGCCGGCAACGCGTACCGCGCCCGCCGCCGAACCGAAGGGCGCACCGGCGACGACCACGGCAGTTCCGGCCACGCCACCCGCCAGGACAGCGACGTCCTCGCCCGCGACCACACCCGTGTCGCCGTCCGCGAAGGCGCCTTCGGGTGCGGCTCCGGCGCCTTCGGCCGCGCCCAAGGCGGCTTCCGAACCGCCGTCCGCGTCCCCGACGACGGACGTCCCCAGGACGGCGGGCTATGTCGTGCAACTCGCGGCGTTCTCCGACGACAAGGGCGCCAACGCGCTCGCAGGCAAACTCAAGCGCGCGGGCTATCCCGCGTTCACCGAGTCGCTCTCGACGTCGCGCGGCACGCTGTGGCGCGTGCGGGTCGGACCCTATGCCGTGCGCGACGACGCGACGCAGGCGCGCGATCGGTTGAAGGGCGAGGGGCACGCCGGCATCGTCGTACCGACGAAATAGCGGGAGACGCACGGCGACGCCGATGAGCGCGCGGACGCTGCAACCGGCCCCTCCCGCGGATCGCGACCGATGACCTGGCTCGACCTGGGTGCCCTGCTGGTCGTCGCGCTGTCGGTGCTGTTCGCCTACGCGCGCGGCGTGATCCGCTCGCTGATCGGCACCGCCGCCTGGCTGCTCGGTTTCGTCGTGGCGCTCGGGTTCGCGCCGCTCCTCGGCGCGGAGCTTCCGGCGGTCAAGGAGGCCCCGGCGATTCCGTACGTGATCGCGTTCGTGGTCGTCTTCGTCCTCGCGATCGTGCTGGGCGCGCTCGTCGCGTGGCCGCTCCGGGCCATCGTGCGCAAGGCCGGCATGGGCTTCCTCGACGCGGGGCTCGGCGCCACCTTCGGCTTCGTGCGCGGCATTGCGATCGTCATCGTGTTCGCCCTGGTCGCCGGGGCCACGGGATGGGCGCAGCGCGACTGGTGGCAGAATGCGTTCCTCGCGCCGTCGCTCGCGGCCGCGGCGCTGGCCCTGCGCCCCTGGCTGCAACACGAGTGGGCCGAGCGACTGGACTTTTCACCCGCGCCGAAGCCCACATCCGGAAGCGCTCGTCGCGCACCCCCAAGCGAGGCCTGACCCATGTGCGGCATCGTCGGCGCCGTCTCGCACGCGCCGGTCAACCAACTCCTCTACGACGGGCTGATGCTCCTGCAGCACCGCGGCCAGGACGCGGCCGGCATCGTGACGAGCGAAGGCAACGTGTTCCACATGCACAAGGGGCCGGGCTACGTGCGAGACGTGTTCCGGACGCGCAACATGCGCGACCTGACCGGCGCGGCAGGCATCGGCCACTGCCGCTACCCGACGGCGGGCAGCGCGTTCTCGGACCTCGAGAGCCAGCCGTTCTACGTCAACGCGCCGTTCGGCATCACGCTCGGCCACAACGGCAACCTGACGAACAGCGAGGCGTTGAAGCGCGAACTCTTCCAGCTCGACTTCCGCCACGTCAATACGAACAGCGACAGCGAGGTGCTGCTGAACGTGCTCGCGCTCGAACTCGAGCGCTCGGCGCAGCACCACCGGCTCGACCCCGACGCGATCTTCCGCGCGGTCTCCGGCGTCCACCGGCGCTGCCGCGGCGCCTACGCGATCGTCGCGATGATCGCCGGCTACGGGATGCTCGCGTTCCGCGACCCGTTCGGCATCCGCCCGCTGATCGTCGGCGTGAACGAGACGTCCTCGGGGACCGAGCACATGGTCGCGTCCGAATCGGTCGCGCTCGAAGCCTGCGGGTTCCGCGTGCTGCGCGACCTCGAACCGGGCGAGGCGGTCTTCGTCGATTTCTCGGGGCGGCTGCACGCGCGCCAGTGCGCGGACGCACCGCGCCTCGTACCGTGCATCTTCGAGTACGTCTACCTCGCGCGTCCCGACAGCATCATCGACGGCACGAGCGTGTACGAGTCGCGCATCCACATGGGCGCCGAACTCGCGAAGCGCCTGCGCGGCATGCCCGACGCGCGCGACATCGACGTCGTGATCCCGATCCCCGACTCGAGCCGGCCGCAGGCGATGCAGCTCGCGGGCGACCTCGGACTCACCTACCGGGAGGGCTTCGTCAAGAGCCGCTACGTCGGGCGCACGTTCATCATGCCCGGGCAGGAGATGCGCAAGAAGAGCGTGCGGCAGAAGCTCAATCCGATCGGCATGGAGTTCGAGGGCAAGGTCGTGCTGCTCGTCGACGACTCGATCGTGCGCGGCACGACATCGCGCGAGATCGTCCAGATGGCGCGAGACGCCGGCGCGCGGAAGGTGTACTTCGCGTCCGCGAGCCCGCCGGTGCGCTACCCGAACGTGTATGGCATCGACATGCCGAACCAGGTCGAACTGGTCGCGCACGGCCGCAGCGAGGAGGAGGTCGCGCGCGAAATCGGCGCCGATCGCCTGATCTACCAGGATCTCGAAGCGCTGAAGGCGGCCGTGCGCGCGGCCAATCCGCGGCTCGCCGATTTCGAGGCGTCCTGTTTCGACGGCCGCTACGTGACCGGAGACGTCACGCCCGAGTACCTGCGGCAGCTCGCGGGCGAGCGGCACGAGGGGCGTGGCGAGCCGGTGCGCGACGACGATACCGTGGGGACTTCGGCATAGACCGGGGGAGGCGCGATGATCGGGATCGAGATGTTCCTCGGGCTCGCCGCCGTGGTCGTCGTCGTCGGATTCATCGTGTGGCGCCGGGACGTGAAAGCCGGGCGCGTGATGCGCACGACCACGCGCGGACCGGTGACGGTGATGCGCGAGCGCTTCACCGGCCGCGGCGCGGCCCCGCCCTCCGCCGCACCCGGGCCGGCCTCCCCCGCAACGAAGGCGGCGCCTTCCGGCGCCACCCGGACGAACGCCGACGAAGAAGGCGACTCCTGACGCGCCGAGGGCGGCGTCGCGCCGTCGTTTGACCGGTGCGGCGCTTCGCGGTAGGATCGACTCGCGCCGATTTGAGCTTCAGCTTGCGGGCGCGTTACAAATGCCGCTAAAGCGAGGTTCGCCTCGAGTCCGGGGATTCCGGGCCGGGGCATGCGAAACCCGTCCGGCGGCCTGCGCGGCCATGATGCCCGACGGGTTTTTCATTTGACGAACGCCATGACGACGACACCTTCCGGCCGCGGCTTCACGACCGCGATCCTCCACTCCGACCGCGATGCCCCGATCGAGCACGGCGCGCTGCACAAGCCGCTGCATGTCTCGGTCGCGTACGGGTACCGCGACGTCAACGACCTGGCGGCGGTGTTCCAGAACCGCCAGCCCGGCCACGTGTACGGGCGTCAGGGCAACCCGACCACGACGGCGCTCGAGGCGAAGATCACGGCGATGGAAGGGGGCGTCGCCAGCGTGTCCTTCGCGACCGGCATGGCGGCGATCGGCGCGGTGCTGCTGACCCTCACCGCGGCCGGCGACCACGTGGTCGCGAGCCGCTTCCTGTTCGGCAACACCGCGAGCATGCTGCAGACGCTGGAAGCGCACGGCACGCTCGTGAGCTACGTCGACGCGACCGACGCCGCCGCCGTCGAGGCGGCGATCACGCCCTCGACCCGCCTGGTCTTCGTCGAGACGATCGCCAATCCGCGCACGCAGGTGGCCGACCTTGCGAGGATCGGCGAGATCTGCGCCCGGCGCGGCATCGTGTACGTCGTCGACAACACGATGACCTCTCCCTGGCTCTTCCGGCCCTCCGATGCCGGGGCGAGCCTCGTCGTCAACGCGCTCACCAAGTACATCGGCGGGCACGGCAATGCGCTGGGCGGCGCGGTGACCGACACCGGCCGCTACGACTGGACGCGCCACCCGAGGATCATCGAGAACTACAAGACCGGCGACCCGAAGCGCTGGGCGATCCTGCAGATCCGCAAGAAGGGCCTGCGCGACTTCGGCGGGACGCTCTCGCCCGAGCAGGCGCACCACATCGCGGTCGGCGCCGAGACGCTCGCGCTGCGGATGGACCGGCAGTGCGCCAACGCGCTCGCGCTCGCGCGCTTCCTCGAGGGACACCCGCGCGTGCGCGCGGTCCACTATCCCGGACTCGCGTCGCACGCGCAGCACGCGCTCGCGGCGCAGCCCTTCCGGGCCTTCGGGGCGTTGTTCGCGTTCGAACTCGACGAGGGCGCCGACACCTTCGCGATACTGAACCGCCTGAAGGTCGTCGTGCTGTCG
>DAOMBL010000344.1:0-4350 GCA_035427325.1 Casimicrobiaceae bacterium | reverse complement strand
CCACGCCCTCGTAGGCCTGCACGCGCTTGCGTTCGCCTTCGACGACGTTCACGTTGACGACGATCGTGTCGCCGGGCGCGAAATCGGGGTGCTTCTTGCCCAGGCGCGCGATCTCCTCGCGCTCGAGCGTCTCGATGATGTTCATGTCGGTTCCTGCCTTCCTGCGTTGTTCGGGCCAGAGGTCGGGTCGGGAGAGGTTCCCGGCCGGACGTGGTCCCGGTTTCTGTGGACGACCCCTGCTTCCCGCTTCACCGGCCCGGCGCCGCGTCGCCGCGGATCCGCGCCAGCATCAGCTGTTCTTCCTTCGTGAGCGAGCGCCCCTCGATCATGCCGGGACGGCGTTCCCACGTCCGCCGCAACGCCTGCTCGAGGCGCCAGCGACGGATCGCCTCGTGGTTGCCCGAGAGCAGCACCTCGGGCACCGCCGCGCCCTCGTATCGCTCGGGGCGCGTGTAGTGCGGGCAGTCGAGCAGGCCCGCCACGAACGATTCCTCGACGGCCGACTGCGCGTCGTTCAGCGCGCCCGGCAACTGCCGCACGATCGCGTCGATCAGCATCAGCGCGGGCAACTCGCCCCCGCTGACGACGAAATCGCCGATCGCGATCTCCTCGTCCACCTCGCGCTCGACCAGCCGCTCGTCGATCCCCTCGTAGCGCCCGGCCAGCAGCACCAGGCCCTCGTCGCCGCGCGAGGCGAGTTCCACCACCCGCGCATGCGCGAGCGGCGTGCCGGCCGGCGTCAGGTGGATCGTGCGCGAGCGCACGACGCCCTCTCCCGCCTGCGCTTCGCGGGCGGCGCGGAGCGCGGCCGCGAGCGGCCCGGCCATCATCACCATCCCCGGCCCACCGCCATAGGGCCGGTCGTCCACCGTCCTGTGCGCGTCGCTCACGAAGTCGCGCGGATTCCAGCACCGCAGCGACCACAGTCCGCGCTCTTCGGCGCGTCCGGTGACGCCCACCTTCGCCGCATCGGCCACCATCGCCGGAAACAGCGTGACCACGTCGATGCGCTTCGCGCCGTCCATGGCCCTCAGTACTCCGGCTCCCAGTCGACGACGATCCGCCCCAGCGCGAGATCGACCGACCTGAGGATCGGCGCCACGAAGGGCACCAGCCGGTCCTCCCCCCCCTTGCCCCCGACGGCGCGGACCCGGATCACCGGGTGCGCGCCGAAATCCTCCACCGCCACCACGTTGCCGAGCGCGTGACCCGACTCGCTCACCACGCCCAGGCCCACCAGATCGCCGAGGTAGACCTCGTTCTTCCCGGGCCGGGGCAATGCCGACCTCGGCACCGCCACCTCGCCGCCTTTCAGCACCGCCGCCGCCTCGGGTGTCCCGAAGCCCGCGATCGAGGCGACCACCGCATGACCATGCACGCGGGCCTCGTCCACCGCGCGCGGCCGCCACGTTCCGCCGGCCTCCTTCAGCCACCAGGTCCGCTGGGCGACGAGCCCGTCCGGACGGTCGCCGTACGGCGTGACCTTCACCCAACCGCGCACGCCCCAAGGGCCGACCACGCGGCCCAGGATGACGTACCGGTCCTGCGACTCGCTCAGGCCGTCGCGGCGGGCGCCTTGGCGCCCGAGCGCTTGACGAGCATCGCCACGGTGTCCGACAGCTTCGCACCGCGGTCCTTCCAGAACGCGATGCGGTCGAGCGCCAGCCGCAGGCCTTCCTCGCGCTCGGAGGCGATCGGGTTGTAGAACCCGACGCGCTCGATGAACCGGCCGTCGCGCGGATTGCGCGAATCGGTGACGACGACGTTGTAGAACGGGCGCTTCTTGGCGCCCCCGCGGGCGAGTCGGATGACGACCATGGCGTAGGAGATCCCGGGTGAATCGGAAAAAGACGTTGATTCTACGATGAAAAGAGCCGATCCGGCAAGCCCGCCGAGGCGCGACCGGGCGCGGGCATCGTCCTGGACAATCGTTCAAGATCAATGACTTACGACGCCAACGCCCGGACGGCTAGACTGCCAGCCGGCGGCACCGCTCCACGCGACCCCATGTTCGAACCCGTTCCCCTGCCCAAGGCGCGGCTCGAGGCGCTCACCGACGGCATGTTCGCGGTGACGATGACGCTGCTCGTCCTCGACCTCAAGTTCCCCGCGCACATACTCGACAGCGGCAGCCAGTTCGCCTCGGCGCTGTTCGCGATGGTCGGTCGCTTCGACGACTACGCGATCAGCTTCGTCGCGCTGTGCGTGTTCTGGCTCGCGCACTTGAGGCTGCTGCGCCGCGTCCGGGAGACCGACTCGACCTTCGTGTGGCTGAACCTCGGATTCCTGCTGCTCACGACGCTCGTGCCGATGCTGACCGCGCTCGTCGGCGACAACCCGTCGCATCCGCGCGCAGCGGTGCTCTATGGCGCCAACCTGGTCGCGATCCTCGCGATCGAGGCGCTGATGTGGCGGCGCATGTGCCGCAGACTCCACAACGAGACCGTCTCGGACCCCGACGGGCTGTGGCGTTTCGTGAGGAGGCGCTTCGCGCTCGCCATCGGCATCGTGCTGGCCGGCATCGTGGCCGCGTTGGTCGAGATCCGGCTCGCGATGACCACCGGCATGGCGTCCTACGTCTACCTGCTGTTGCTCGCCGCCGGAGTCGCCCGGCCGCTGTTCGGTTCGGCGCCACGGCCGCCGGGCGGGGGCCGGGCGCGGCTGTGACCCGCGCGGCGGCTCAGCGGCCGGGCAGGAGCCCGCGCATGCCGCGCATCATCTTGTGCATGCCGCCCTTCGCGACGAGCTTCATCATCTTCTGCGCCTGTTCGAACTGCGCGAGAAGCTGATTCACTTCCTGCACCGGCACACCCGCGCCCGCGGCGATCCGCCGCTTGCGCGAGGCCTTCAGCAGTTCCGGCTTCGCGCGCTCCTCGCGCGTCATCGAACTGAGGATGCCCTCCTGGCGCGCGATCCGACGCTCGTCGACCTGCGCGTTCGCCGCGGCCGCCTTGAGTTCCGCAGGCAGTTTGTCGACGAGCCCGGCGAGCCCGCCCATCCTGCGCATCTGGCCGATCTGCTGGCGGAAGTCCTCGAGGTCGAAGCCCTTGCCCGACTTCACCTTCTTCGCGAGCTTCTTCGCCTCGTCGGCGTCGACCGATCGCTGCGCCTGCTCGACGAGCGACAGCACGTCGCCCATGCCGAGGATGCGCGAAGCCATGCGCTCGGGATGGAAGGTCTCGAGGCCGTCGATCTTCTCCGAGACCCCCACGAACTTGACCGGCGCGCCTGTGACCGCCCGCACCGACAGCGCCGCGCCGCCGCGCGCGTCGCCGTCGAGCTTGGTGAGCACCACGCCGGTGAGCGGCAGCGCGTCGCGGAACGCCTTCGCGGTGTTGACCGCGTCCTGGCCCGCCATCGCGTCGACGACGAACAGCGTCTCGACCGGAGCGACCGCGGCGTGCAACGCCGCGATCTCCTTCATCATTGGTTCGTCGACCGCGAGCCGGCCGGCGGTGTCGACGATCAGCACGTCGTGGTAGTGGGTCCTCGCCCAGTCGACCGCCCCCCGGGCGATCGCCTCGGGGTGCTCGCTCTCGCGCGACGGAAACGCGTCGACGCCCACCTGCGAGGCCAGCGTCGCGAGTTGCGCGATCGCCGCGGGCCGGTAGACGTCGGTGGACGTCACCAGCACCTTCTTCTTCTGCTCGCGCAGCAGGCGCGCGAGCTTCGCCGCCGTCGTCGTCTTCCCGGCACCCTGCAGGCCCGCGAGCAGGATCACCGCCGGCGGGCGGGTCGCGAGGTCGAGCGGCGCGGCCGCATCGCCCATCAGCGCGGTGAGTTCGCGGTGGACGACCCCGACCAGCGCCTGGCCGGGCGACAGCGACCCCGCGACCTCCTCGCCCAGCGCCTTCTCGCGCACCCGGGCGATGAAATCCTTGACGACCGGCAGCGCGACGTCGGCCTCGAGCAGCGCCATGCGCACCTCGCGCAGCGCATCGGCGATGTTCGCCTCGGTGAGGCGCGCCTCGCCGCGGATCGTCTTCATCGCGCGCGCGAGGCGCTGGGTGAGGTTGTCGAGCATTGCCGCGGGAAATGGGGGCGCGGGATGATGGGATAATCGCCGCGCGATGGGCGAGATTCTACTTTACGCCGTGGCCGCGCTTCTCTACGCGGCGCTCGCCGTGCAGTTCTGGCGCACGCGCGCGCGCGCCGCCGCGCCGCGCCCCGCCGGGCTCGCGCGCTGGGAGCGCGCCGCGATCCTGGTGCCGCTCGCCCTGCACACGTGGCTCCTCTACGCCGGGCTGTTCGCGGCGCCCACGCTGCGCTTCGGGTTCGGGCAGGCGCTGTCGGTGACGCTCTGGCTCGCGGTCCTCATCTACTGGTTCGAGTCGCTGTTTGTGAACCTCG
>DAOMBL010000343.1:0-4418 GCA_035427325.1 Casimicrobiaceae bacterium | reverse complement strand
GGCACCGCGAACGGCGCGAGGCGATCCGCGCGCAGTTCGCCGATCACGACGACCCCGACACGATGGCGCTCCGCAACCGTCTCGAGGACACCGACGACTGGGCGGTCGCCGACGCGATGGCGGGCCAGGACATCGCGATGGTCGCGCGCGACGTGGCCGAGATCGGAGAGGTGGAGGACGCGCTGCGGCGGATCGCGGACGGCAGCTACGGCCAGTGCAGCGATTGCGAGGAGCCGATTCCCGCGGCGCGCCTGGACGCCTACCCGACCGCCCGGCGATGCATCCGCTGCCAGGAGGCCGCGGAGAAGCGCAGCGCGGCGTCCGGCGGCTGACCGCTCAGCGGCGCCGGGTCGGGCCGCCCGGCGCGCGCCGGGCGACCCAGTCGAAGAACTCGCGGTACCAGCGCACCGAGTTCCGCGGCTTGAGGATCCAGTGGTTCTCGTCGGGGAAGTAGACGAGCCGCGCCTCGACCCCCTTGGCCTTCAGCGTGTCGTAGTACTGCAACGCCTGCGTCGCCGGGACGCGGTAGTCGAGTTCGCCGTGCACGACGAGCGTCGGCGTCCTGGCCTTCCCGACGTGATGGTGCGGCGACTGGGAGAGCACGCGCTTCTCGTCCTCCCAGTGCCAGGCGCCCAGTTCCTTCCCGAACCACTCGTAGCCGTCGGTCGCCATCATGCTGACCCAGTCGTAGCAGCCGGCGTGGCAGACGTAGCTCGCGTAGCGCTCGGTGTGGCCGTTCATGTAGGCGACCATGAACCCGCCGTAGCTTCCTCCGGTCCCGACGAGCCGCGCTCGATCGATGTACCCGGTGCGCAGCAGCGCATCGGTCGCGGCTTCGATGTCCGCGAACTCCTTCTCGCCGTAGCGCCCGACGATCGTCTCGAGGAACTTCTGCCCGAATCCCGACGATCCGTGGTAGTTGACCATCGCCACCACGTAACCGCGCCCGGCGAACACCTGCGCGTTCCAGCGGAAGTGCCAGCCGTCCCCGTGCGCGGTGTGCGGCCCGCCGTGAATCGAGTGCAGCAGCGGCCAGCGGCGTTTCGGATCGAAATTCGGCGGGTAGGTGATCCAGACCTGCACCGGTTCGCCGCGCCAGCCCTTCACGGTGATCTCGCGCGTCTCGCCCAGCGCATGCTTCGCGAGCAACGCGTCGTTGGTGGACTCGAGCGCCCGCTCTCCCGACCCGTCGGCATCGCAGGCGAAGAGCGCAGGCGGATGCTGCGACGATGCACGATCGAACGCGATCGTCGCGCCGTCCTTCGATTGCGCGAATCCCCCGATCGTGCCGCCGGGCGCGACCAGGACGGGACGGGATGCGCCACCGGCGAGCCGCCACAGTCCGGTGCGGCCGTGATCCTCGGCCGTGAACAGGATCGAGCGACCGTCCGGCGCCCATTGGGCGTGCGACGGTGCCCGATCGAACGCCGTGCCGATCGCGCGCGGCCGGCCGCCGCCGCGCGGCACGACCTCGAGGCGGCCCTGGTCGACGTGCGACCGGTCGAGGTCGTGCGATTGATAGGCGACGTACCGGCCGTCGGGCGAATAGCGCGGCGCGCCGTCCGAGCGTCCGGTCGAGGCGGTCAGCACGCGCTTGCGCCGCGTGCGGAGGTCGACGGTCACGACATCGAACTTGTGCAGCATCCCCGGCTCGGCGGCGAGGTCGGCCGTGACCGCGATCTCGCGCCCGTCCGGCGCGATGTCGTACTCGTTCGTCGACGGGTCCCAGTACGGCAGCGCGAGTCCGGTGCCCGCGAGCGCGTCGCGGCAGCGCCCGGTCCCGATGTCGCAGACGAACACGTGCGGTTCGCGCCCGTCGGTCAGCCAGTGGTCCCAGAAGCGATACACGGACCGCTCGGTCGCATGCACCTTGACCTTGTCGTCCTTGCGCTCCTTCAGGCGCTTCGCCTGCGCCGCGTCGGTCGCGAGGTCGCGCCACACCCACGAGATGAACGCGACGCGCCTGCCGTCCGGGAACCAGCGCACCGAGGCGCATCCGGTCGAGAGCTTCGTCACCCGCCGCGCCTCGCCGCCGTCGGGCGCGATCACGTAGAGCTGCGGCACCTCGTCGTCCTTGCGCTTCGCGGTGAACGCGATGAGCCTGCCGTCGGGCGACCATGCCGGCCCGCTGTCCCTGTCGCCCGCGGTCAGCCGCCGCGGCTTCGCCCCGCGCTCCGGCCGCGTCGGATACAGCCACAGTTCGGTCGCGCCCTCGTTCTTCTCCATGTCGTATGCGGTGACGCTCGCACAGGCGGTCCCGCCGTCGGGCGAGATCGTCGGCGTACCGATGCGCTTCAGCGCCCAGAGGGCGTCGACCGACAGCGGCGGGCGGCGGGCGGGCATCGCGAAGACTCCTGCGGTTACAATCGAGACGGATTCTAGCGCCCGGCTCTCGCGCCGCCGCGCGAAGCTCCCCATCCTCCTCCGCGAATATTCCCGATGGCTCCGATGATCTACCGGCATCTCGGGCGCAGCGGCGTCAAGGTCTCCGTCTTCTCGTTCGGCTCCTGGGTCACGCTGGGCAACCAGCTCGACGCCACGACCGCGCGTGAGTGCATGGCGGCCGCCTACGACGCAGGCGTCAATTTCTTCGACAACGCCGAGGCCTACGCGAAGGGCGCCTCGGAGACGCTCATGGGCGAGGTGCTGGCGAAGGCCGGGTGGCGGCGCTCGAGCTACCTCGTGTCGACCAAGCTCTACTGGGGCCTCCACGACGGCCCGAACGAGAAGAACACGCTCAACCGCAAGTACCTGCTTCAGGGCATCGACGGTTCGCTCGCGCGCTTCAAGCTCGACTACGTCGACATCGTCTACTGCCACCGCCCGGACCCCGAGACGCCGATCGAGGAGACCGTGCACGCGATGCACGACATCGTGACCTCGGGTCGCGCGGTGTACTGGGGCACCTCGGAGTGGAGCGCGGCGGACATCGCGCAAGCCTGGCACATCGCCGACCGCTGCCACTGGCACAAGCCGGTGGCCGAGCAGCCGCAGTACAACCTGTTCCACCGCGAGCGTGTCGAGCGCGAGTACGCACGGCTCTACCGCGACCTCGGCCTCGGCACGACGACCTGGAGCCCGCTCGCCTCGGGCGTCCTCTCCGGCAAGTACGACCAGGGCATTCCGCCGGATTCGCGCGGCGCGCTCAAGGGCTACGAGTGGCTCGCCGAGCGCGTGTCCGATCCGGTGCGGGTCGCCGCGGTGCGCCGGTTCGTCCCGATCGCGAAGGATCTCGGCTGCACGCCCGCGCAACTCGCGCTCGCGTGGTGCGCCAGGAATCCGAACGTGTCCACGGTCATCACCGGCGCGAGCCGGGTCGCCCAGGTGCACGAGAACCTCGGCGCGCTCGAGGTGCTCGACCGGCTCACGACCGAGGTCATGGCCGCGATCGACGCGGCGACGGCGCCGAAGGCCGGATGACGCGCGGGCTGCCCCGCCCGCGCGTTTGTCCCGTGCCATGACCTCCGCGCGCGCGGCCGTCGTCACGCTCAGGCCCGGCCGGGAGAAGTCGCTGCGCGAGCGCCACCCCTGGGTCTACTCCGGCGCGATCGAGCGTGTCGACGGTGAGCCTGGCGCCGGCGACACGGTCGAATTGCGCTCGCACGACGGCAGCTTTCTCGCCGTCGGCGCCTGGTCCCCCGCATCGCAGATTCGCGCACGCGCCTGGTCGTTCGCATCCGCGCGAATCGACGATGATTTCTTCGTCGCGCGCGTGCGGGCAGCGGTCGACGCGCGTTCGGGCATGCTCGACGCGGAACACGACGCCTGCCGGCTCGTCCACGGCGAATCCGACGGCCTGCCCGGCGTCGTCGCCGACCGCTACGGCGACACCGTCGTGGTCCAGTTGAGTTCGGCAGGCGCCGAGCGCTGGCGCGATGCGATCGTGGCCGCGCTGGTCGATGCCACCGGCGCGAGGACCGTGGTCGAACGCTCGGATGCCGACGTGCGCCGGCTCGAGGGTCTTCCGCCGCGCACCGGCGTGCTCCGGGGTTCCGTGTCCGGCCCCGTGGCGATGCGCGAGGGCGGCGTCGACTACCGCGTCGACGTGCTCGCCGGGCAGAAGACCGGCTTCTACCTCGACCAGCGCGACAACCGCGCTCGAGTGCGCGACCTCGCCCGGGGTCGCGACGTGCTGAACGCGTTCTGCTACACCGGGGGCTTCACGCTGGCGGCGCTCGCCGGAGGCGCTCGCCGCGTCGTGTCGATCGACAGCTCGGCCGATGCGCTGGCGCTCGCACGCGAGAACCTGGCGGCCAATCCGGCGCTTCCCGCAGCGGCTGCGGAATGGCGCGAAGCCGACGTCTTCACGGAATTGCGCGCGATGCGCGACCGCGGCGCGAGCTTCGGCCTGATCGTGCTCGACCCGCCGAAGTTCGCGCCGACCGCCGCGCACGCCGAGAGGGCCGCGCGCGCCTACA
>DAOMBL010000342.1:0-4419 GCA_035427325.1 Casimicrobiaceae bacterium | reverse complement strand
GCACGAGGTCGACGAGGCCCGCGCCGCGGCGGCGCGTCCCACGCCCTCGACCACCTCCGTTCCGGCGCGCCCCCCCTCCGGCACCCCTTCCGCCGGCGGCACGGCCGCGTTGCGGCAGGAGTTGCTGGAGATTCGGCACCTGCTGGACCCCGAACGGCGCTGACCGGACCATCGGCATGCCCAACCAGAGCGGTATAATCAATGGTTTCGGTCGGGGCGTAGCGCAGCCTGGTAGCGCACCTGCATGGGGTGCAGGGGGTCGGAAGTTCGAATCTTCTCGCCCCGACCACTCGATCTTCCCGGGAAGCCGGCACGGTCCGGACCCGATGCCGGCCTGGAGCGGCCCGGGTCGCCGGCGATCGCGCCGCACGACCCTGCGGCGGGAATCCCCGGCCCCCGCCCGCCGAGCCGGACCCGGTGCCCTTCCTGCGACGCGCGACGCCGGGTGCGACTCTTGCTTGGTTGGCTGTCCGCCCCTCACCACGGGAGGGATCGAGCCATGACGCCTCCGACGCCGCTGCGCACGGCCCCGTCGCCGGGAACCGTCTCGGAACTCGCGTTCGCGCGCGCCCAGCGCAACACCGTCCTGATCGTCGACGACCTCTTCTCGAGCCGCCTGCTCCTGGCCGAGATCGTCCGCCAGATCGACGGCAAGCTGAACCTCGAACTGTTCGACACGCCGTCGCGCGCGCTGGAGTACGCGCGCAACAACCGCGTCGACATCGTGCTCACCGACTACAAGCTGCCCGAGTTCGACGGCATCGAGCTCGTCAAGCAGCTTCGAGCGCTGCCGCATTGCGTCGACGTTCCGATCGTCGTCATCACCGTGGTCGACGACCGCAAGATCCGCTACGACGCGCTCGAGTCCGGCGCGACCGACTTCCTGATCAAGCCGCTCGACGAGCACGAGACGCGCGCGCGCTGCGCGAACCTGCTCGAACTCCGCCGCCACAAGATCGTGCTGTCCGACCAGGCGCGCGTGCTGCAATACCAGGTCGACCGGTCGGTGTCCGAGATCCACGAGCGCGAACTGGAAACGCTCGCCAAGCTCGCCAAGGCCGGCGAGTGCCGCGGCCGCACGACCGGCAGCCACCTGGTGCGGATGGGGCGCTTCTCCGCGCTGAGCGGCACCAAGCTCGGGCTGGGCGCCGAGACGGCGCACGTGCGCGAGGTCGCCGCGCCGATGCACGACATCGGGAAGATCGGCATTCCCGACGCGATCCTGCTCAAGAACGGACCGCTCACGAAGGAAGAGGACGAGACGATGCGCAGGCACCCGCGCATCGGCTACGACATACTGAAGGGGAGTCCGTCGAAGTACCTGTCGATGGGCGCGATCATCGCGCTCGGCCACCACGAGAAGTACGACGGCTCGGGGTATCCGAACGGCCTGCACGGCGAGGACATCCCGCTGGTCGCGCGCATCGTCGCCGCCGCCGACGTGTTCGACGCGCTCGTCTCCGAACGGCCGTACAAGCACGCATGGCCGATCGCCGAGAGCGTCGAGTACCTGAGGGCACAGCGCGGCAGGCACTTCGATCCGCGCTGCGTCGACGCATTCCTCGCCGATCTCACGAAGATCGAGTCGATCCTCGACGAACTGGGCGACTGAACCGGTCCCCTGCGCCGCGAAACGAATCAGGCGGCATCGCAGCGCTCGCCGCAGGGCGAAGTCGGCCCCAGCCGGACGACCCGGTCCGCCGCCAGCGTCGGTGGCAGCACGTGGCT
Source organism: Casimicrobiaceae bacterium (assembly GCA_035427325.1). Taxonomy (GTDB): domain Bacteria; phylum Pseudomonadota; class Gammaproteobacteria; order Burkholderiales; family Casimicrobiaceae; genus VBCG01. The sequence continues at coordinate 2,691 of DAOMBL010000342.1, read as the reverse complement.
CACGACGACGATCGTCGTCGCGCCCTTGAGTGAGCAGATCGCCGCGCAGACTTCCGCGGCCGACGTCGCGTCGAGCTGGCTCAGCGGCTCGTCGAGCAGAAGCAGGCGCGGGCCGCGCAGCAGCGCGCGCGCCAGCGCGAGCCGCTGTCTCTGGCCGCCGGACAGCCCGATGCCGCGCTCGCCCAGCCGCGTGCGGTAGCCCTCGGGCAGCGCCGTGATCGCGTCGTGCACGCCGGCGCGGCGGCAGGCTCGTTCGATCTCCTCCGCCGACGCGTGCGGCCGCGCGAGGACGAGATTGTCGAGGATGCTCCCGGCGAAGAGCACGGTGTCCTGCGGCACGATGCCGAGCGCGCCGCGCAGCGTGTCGCACGCGAGCGTGCGCGTGTCGCGTCCGTCGAGGAGCACGGCTCCCTCGCCCGGGAACGCGAAGCCCGCGGCGAGACGGCACAGCGTGCTCTTGCCGCATCCCGACGGACCGGTGATCACGACGCACTCGCCCGGCGAAACGTCGAGGTCGAGACCGCGCAGGAGCCAGTCCCCCTCCCCGTGCCGGAAGCCGACGCCCGCGAAGGTCAGGCGCGCTGCGCCCTGCCCGACCGCGCGCACGCCGGATCGAGGCTCGGCCGGTACATCGACCACGTCGGCGAGGCGACGCACCGCGATGGCCGCCTGCTGGAACTGCTGCCAGAGCCCGGCGAGCCGCAGGACCGGCTGCGAGACCCGCGCGGCGAACATCTGGAACGCGACCAGCATGCCGATCGTGAAGTCCCCGCCACGCATCACGAGCCAGGCGCCGGCGCAGAGGATCGCCGCGCCCATGGCCTGCTCGAGCGCACCCGCCGTCGACTGGTAGGAGTTCGCGAGCTGGCGCGTCGCGTACCCGGCGCGAAGCCAGGCCGCGAGCGCATCGTCGTAGCGGTGCGTGAACGAAGGCTCGAGTTCCAGCGCCTTCACGGTCTCGATGCCGACGATCGACTCGGTCGCGAGCGCCTGCGTCCGCGCGCCGGCGTGGAACTCGTCGTTCAGCCGCCGTTCGAGCGACGGAGCCACCGCCAATGACAGCACCGCGAGCGCGGCCACGAAGGCCAGCGCGAGCGAGGTGAGCGGAACGCTGTAGCACATCATCACGGCGACGAACACCAGCGCGAACGGCACGTCGAGGGCGACCGTGATCGACGCGCCCGCGAGGAATTCGCGCACGGTCTCGACGCCGTTCAGGCGCGCAACGAGCACGCCGACCGGCCGCCGTTCGAAGAAGCCGGGCGGAACGCGCAGGAGGTGCGCGTACACCCGCGACCCGAGCACGGCGTCGACGCGCGTCCCGGCCTGGACGACGATCGTCTGCCGCAGCCATCCGATCACGGCGGAGAACGCGATGAGGAGCGCGAGCGCCGCGGCTGCCACGGCGAGCGTGCTCGTGGCGCGGTTGACGATCACCTTGTCGATGATCACCTGGCTCGCGAGCGGCAGCGCGAGAGCGGCGAGGTGCAGCGCGAGCGACGCCGCGAGAACGTCGCGCACGGCGCTGCGGTGGCGGGCGAGCTCCGCGAACACGGACCGGAAGCCGAATCGCCGCGGCGGCTCCGCCGATGCCTCCGTGCCGGCGGCCTCGTCGAGCGACCGCACGAACACGGCCGTCCCGGTGGCCTGCGAGGCGAAGGCGGCGGCGGGAGCCTCCCGGGGCGCGCGCGATCCCGCCGCAAACCAGACCACGCGCTCCGCGGAGGCCGACACGACGAGCGATGGCCGTACCTGGGCGATCACCGTCGCCTCGCCTTCGGCGCGTTCCGAGGGCGCCGACCGGAGCATCGCCACGCAGGGCATCGACGCGCGAGCGAGCGCGGCGACGCCGGCGTGGGCGAGCCGGACGTCGAAGCCCGCCTCGCGCAGCCCCTCGACCAGCGTGACGAGCGAATGCGGCGGCGGCGTGCGCGCGACGTAGGCGGCCGCGTCGAACGCCCGGCGGTGGAGGTTGCAGAGACTCCCGATCGCCCACTGCACGTCTCCCGGCGACAGCGGCGTCGAGCGGCCGGTCGGATCGTCGCGCACGCCGTCAGGCCTCGCGGGCGATGCGCATGGTCTCGCGTCGCGGCGCGCGCGCGCGCCCGCTGCCACCGACGGCCGCCGTGCGCATGCGCGGCCTACCGTTCACGCCCGGCCTCGCTCCAGGCCCGGCGCAGCGGCGAGAGCAGGTACTCCGCGACACGCCGCTCGCCCAGCAGGATCTCGGTCGACACGAGCATCCCGGACGCGAGTTCGAGCGCGGCATCGCCGGCGTGGAGCGTCTGCGCGCCCAGCGCGATGCGTACCCGGTAACCGGATGTCGCCGGGCGGTCGGCTGACGGCTCCGTCGCGTCGGGGGCGACGTGGGTCACGCGCCCGTCGATCGTGCCGTACTTCTGGAACGGGTACGCGACGAGCTTCACGCGCGCCGCCTGGCCGTGATGCACGAATCCGGCGTCCTCGTGGCGAACCAGCACTTCCGCGACGAGTTCGTCGCCGGCCGGCACGAGCGTGACGAGCGGCGCGCCCGCGGCGACCACCGTGCCCGGACCGCGCGCGTCGACATCCTTGACGGTGCCTGCGTACGGAGCGCGAATCTCGACACTGTCGTTGCGATGGAGCGCGCGGGCGAGCGCCTCGCTCACGCGCGCGATCTCGGCGTCTGCCGCGGCGCGTTCGGCGAGGAGC
>DAOMBL010000341.1:0-4420 GCA_035427325.1 Casimicrobiaceae bacterium | reverse complement strand
TGCCGGTGGCGAGCAGCAGCCAGGCGCAGAACCCGATCCCGCCCAGCGTGAACACGATCACCCACAGGCTCCAGAATCCGGAGGTGAAGTCGCTCATCGCCGTGCTCCCGTGGCGTTGCCGGCCCGCGGCGCATCGAGCGGTCCCCCGTCGTCGGGCAGCGCGAACGGCGCGTTGGCCGCCTCCTCGAACTCGCGCCTGCGTCGTCGGCTGTACGCCCAGAGGACGATCGCGACGAAGGTCGCGAACGAGAGCACGGTGGCAGCGCTGCCGAGCACCGAAGTGATGTCCATCGCTACCTCGCGTTCTTCATCGTGACGCCGAGGTTCTGCAGGTACGCGACCACCGCGTCCTCCTCGGTCTTGCCGGCCAGTTCGCCCGCCGCCTTGGCGATGTCCTCGTCGGTGTAGGGCACGCCCAGCCGCCGCAGCGCGCGCACCTTGGCGTCGATGTCGCCGGCGTGGGCCTGCGTCTTCGCGAGCCACGGATAGGCCGGCATGTTCGACTCGGGCACCACGTTGCGCGGGTTCTGCAGGTGGACGCGGTGCCAGTCGTCCGAATAGCGCCCGCCGACGCGGTTCAGGTCGGGGCCGGTGCGCTTGCTGCCCCACAGGAACGGGTGGTCGTAGACGAACTCGCCGGCGACCGAATAATGGCCGTAGCGCTCGGTCTCGGCGCGGAACGGGCGCACCATCTGCGAGTGGCAGTTGTTGCAGCCTTCGCGGATGTAGATGTCGCGTCCGGTGAGTTCGAGCGCCGAGTAGGGCTTGAGCCCGGCGACCGGCTCGGTCGTCGACTTCTGGAAGTAGAGCGGGACGATCTGCGCGAGCCCGCCGACGCTCACCGTGAGCACGGTGAGCACGATCATCCAGGTCAGGTTGCGCTCGATGGTTTCGTGCGTGAAGGCCATGGCTCGCGTCCCCGTCAGGCGTGCGCCGGTGCCAGCGCCGGGATCGGCGCCTCGACCGCGCTCGCGCCGCGCACCGTGCGCCAGGTGTTGTAGGCCATCACGAGCATGCCGCCGAGGAACAGGACGCCGCCGACCAGCCGGATCGCGTAGAACGGGTAGGTCGCCTTGACGCTCTCGACGAACGCGTAGGTGAGCGTGCCGTCGGGGTTGGTCGCGCGCCACATGAGGCCCTGCATCACCCCGGCGATCCACATCGACGCGATGTAGAGCACCACGCCCAGGGTCGCGACCCAGAAATGGACGGTGATGAGCCGCGTCGACCACATCTCCGTCTTGCCGAACATCCGCGGGATCACGTAGTAGATCGAGCCGATCGAGATGAACGCGACCCAGCCGAGCGCGCCCGAGTGGACGTGCCCGATCGTCCAGTCGGTGTAGTGCGAGAGCGCGTTGACGGTCTTGATCGACATCATCGGGCCCTCGAAGGTGCTCATGCCGTAGAACGACAGCGACACGATCAGGAACTTGAGGATCGGGTCGTCGCGCAGCTTGTGCCAGGCGCCCGACAGCGTCATGATCCCGTTGATCATCCCGCCCCAGGACGGCGCGAGCAGGATCAGCGAGAAGATCATCCCGAGCGACTGCGTCCAGTCGGGCAGCGCCGTGTAGTGCAGGTGGTGCGGGCCGGCCCACATGTAGGTGAAGATCAGCGCCCAGAAGTGCACGACCGACAGCCGGTAGCTGTAGATCGGGCGCCCCGCCTGCTTCGGCACGAAGTAGTACATCATCCCGAGGAAGCCCGCGGTGAGGAAGAAGCCCACCGCGTTGTGGCCGTACCACCACTGCACCATCGCGTCCTGCACGCCCGCGTAGGCCGAGTAGGATTTGGTCAGCGTGACCGGGATCTCGGCGCTGTTCACGATGTGGAGCAGCGCGATCGTCAGGATGTAGCCGCCGTAGAACCAGTTGGCGACGTAGATGTGCGGCGTGCGCCGCTTCGCGATCGTCCCGAAGAACACCACGGCGTACGCGACCCACACCGCGGTGATGAGGAGGTCGATCGGCCACTCGAGTTCCGCGTATTCCTTCGACGTGTTCATGCCCATGGGCAGCGTGATCGCCGCGAGCACGATCACCGCGGTCCAGCCCCAGAACGTGAACGCGGCCAGGCGGTCGGAGAAGAGCCGCACCTGGCAGGTGCGCTGCACCACGTAGTACGACGTCGCGAACAGCGCCGAGCCGCCGAACGCGAAGATCACGGCGTTGGTGTGCAGCGGCCGAAGCCGCCCGTACGACAGCCAGGAAATGCCGAACGTGAGGTCGGGCCACAGGAGCTGCGCGGCGATGATCACGCCGACGAGCATCCCGACGATGCCCCAGACGACCGTCATGATCGCGAACTGGCGCACCACCCGGTAGTTGAAAGTCGCTTCGTTGCCCATCGCCCCCCCGTTGTCAGCGGGTCATCGTGTCAGGTTCCGGCGGCCGCGCATCTCCCCGCCGCCGCTCGCCGCGGTCCCCATGGTACGCGCCGGAACTCCGGCCGGGTTGACCGGCGTCAACCCGGCTCCGGCCGCCGGCGGCGCGTGCGCGCCGTCGTCGTCGGCCAGGATGCGGTGCGCCGGCCCTTCGAGATCGTCGTACTGCCCGCTGCGAACGCTCCACGCGAACGCGACGCCGATCAGCGCGACCAGCACGAGCGACATCGGCACGAGCAGGATCAGGATGTCCATCGTCAGCGCGAGCCCGGCGGGCGGATCAGCCGCGCGGCGTTGCCCACGACCGCGAGCGAACTCGCGGACATGCCCAACGCGGCCAGCAGCGGAGTGACGTACCCGAGCGCCGCGGCAGGGATCGCGACGACATTATAGATCGTCGCCCACGCGAGGTTCTGGCGCACGATCGCGCGGGTGCGGCGCGCCTGCGCGATCGCCTCCGCGATGCGTTCGAGTCCCCCCGCCAGGATCACGACGTCGGAGACGAGTTGCGCGACCGGCGTCGCCTGCGCGAGCGAGATCGAAACCTGCGCCTGCGCGAGCGGCGGCGCGTCGTTGACGCCGTCGCCGACCATCGCGACCACCGCGCCGTCCGACTGCAGGTCGGCGATCGCGTCCCGCTTGTCCCCGGGCGTCCGGTCGCCGCGCGCGCGCGCGATCCCGGCTGCGGAGGCGAACGCCACGGCCGCGGCCTCACGGTCTCCCGAGAGGACCGACACCTCGATGCCCATCGCCGCGAGCCTCGCGACCATCGCCTTCGCGCCGTGGCGCAGGACGTCGCCGAGCGCGAAGACGGCCGCGAAGCCGCGCTCGCTGCCCAGCGCGACGAGGCTCGTGCGGGCGTCCGCCGCGCGGGCGAAGGCTCCGAGGTCGGCGGGGATCGCTCCTGCGATCGCGGCAACGTAGTCGATGCGGCCGAGGCGGTAGCGCCCGGCCGGGACGACACCCTCCACGCCGGCGCCGGGCGCGTGGGCGAGCGCCCCGGCCGCAGGCGCCCCGGGCGCGTCCGGATCTCCCGCGCTCGCCGCGACCAATGCCCGTGCGATCGGATGTTCGGAGCGGACCTCGAGCGCCGCGGCGAGCGCGAGCGCCTCGCCTCGCGTCCAGCCGGTTGCGACCCGGGCATCCGCGAGCCGCACCTTGCCCTCGGTCAGCGTGCCGGTCTTGTCGAGCACGACGTGCGTGACCTTCGCGAGCGCCTCGATGGCGTCGGGCCGCGCCAGCACGACTCCGCGACGCCCGAGCGCGCCGGCGGACGCTGCGAGCGCCGTCGGGGTGGCGAGCGACAGCGCGCAGGGGCAGGAGACGACGAAGAGCGCGAAGGTCACCGGCAGCACGCGCGACGGGTCGATCGCGAGCCAGGCGGGCGCGCTCGCCGCGGCCCATGCACAGGCACCGGCCGGCGGTGGACGCTTTGATCCGCCGCAGGACCAACTCAGCCCGCAACAGCGCGCGCGCATCGATGAGCAACTGGCGCGCAACGTGGCGCGCCTGCGGCACGAAGGCAAGCTCGCGCCGGTGGCGCCGTTCCCGCTGCCGCTGCAGGGCGGGCTGCAGTGGCCGCTGCGTGCAGCCGCGGGCCAGACCGATCCGGCCTACCACGGCATATCCAATTTCGTCGACCTCGATCCGGCCTATCCGGATGCGCTGCTCGACTGGAATTGCGGCGAGCGCACCTACGACCTCGACGATGGTTACAACCATGGCGGGATCGATTTGTTCCTGTGGCCGTTTGCGTGGTTGCGCATGGACCAGCAGGCCGTGGACATCGTCGCGGCCGCGCCCGGCACGATCATCGGCAAGACCGACGGCAACGACGACCGCAGTTGTCCCGACCACTACTCCGCGGACTGGAACGCGGTGTACGTGCAGCATGGCGACGGCAGCGTGGCCTGGTACGGCCACATGAAGAAGTTCTCGCTGACCAGCAAGCCGGTGGGTGCGAGCGTGGCGGTCGGCGAGTTCCTCGGCAAGGTCGGCAGCGCAGGATTTTCGACCGGACCGCACCTGCACTTC
>DAOMBL010000340.1:0-4427 GCA_035427325.1 Casimicrobiaceae bacterium | reverse complement strand
TCGGCGACCTTCGAGGGGTGGATGCAGAGCATCCGCTCGCCCTCGCCGCCGCGGTCGAGTCGGGCGAACGCTCCAACCTGCCCGGCGAGGGGCGACCACTCGAACTCGACGAAAGCCCGCTCGTGACCGAGGCGCTGCGGGCGGCGTACCGGATCCTCAGGAACGCGGGATTCGTGCCGCCCGAGGTCGAGGCGTGCCGCGAGCGCGCGACCCTCGCCCGGATGGTCGCGTCGCTCGATGACGAACCCGCCCGCAGGCGCGCGGCGCTCCGTCTCGCGCTCATCGAGGCGCGGCTGGAGGCCACGGGAACCGCAGCCGGCGCCACGTCCGGCTACCGGGGCGCGCTGCTCGAGCGGCTCGCCCGGTGATCAGGGCACCGGCTGGCTGTCCTTGAACGCGAGGTAGCCGCGCACGACGCGGTAGATCACCCAGATCGAGATCGCCGCGAGGATCAGGATCGCGAGCAGGATGCCGAGCCCCAGGATCCAGAACGTCAGCACGCCGACGGCGATCGCCACGACGTCCCACAGGAGCGACCACCAGAACGTGCCGATCAGCCAGTCGAAGTGCGACTCCACCCAGGTGCCGCGCGCCTCGCCGCGCTTCACGTAGCAGACGATCACGCCGACGATGCCGGCCAGCGCCACGAGCGGCGCGAAGACCACGAGGCCCGAGGACACGAGGCCGGAGATCGCGGCGATGGCGAACAGCGCGTAGGCCACCAGCGCGGCGGTGGTCGGCGTCCCGGACGTCGTGCCGGGGGCGGGAAGCGGATCGGTCATCGGGAGACTCCGTCGTCGGGCGGCGCATCCTGCGGCCGCGGTTCGCAACATGGTGGCGGCAGCGGGCGACCTCAAGGGCCCTCGCCTCGCCGCGCGTCAGGGCGGATAGCGTCGCCCGTCCTTGTGCGCGTAGAACCAGCCGTTCTCGTCCTCGCAGATCATCAGGTCGTCGTCCGGGTAGAACGCGTTGTCGCCGTCGATCCTGCTGCCGATCTCGAGGTAACGGGCAACCCGCGTGCCGCGATTGACGAAGTGGTGCGCGTCGCGGCGCCCCGCCGGATACCCTGCGCAGGTCCCCGGCCCCAGCACCTGCTCGCCGCCGCTGGTGACGAGCACCACCTCGCCTTCGAGCACCCAGACGAACTCGTCCTCCAGCGAGTGCCAGTGGCGCAGCGCCGACTGACCGCCGGGAGGGAGTTCGACGAGATTCACGCCGAAGCGGTGGAGGCCGAGCGCGTCGCCAAGCGGGCGCTTGCTGCGCTCGCCCATCCGCGACCGGAACGGCTCCGGATACCCGGATCCGCGCTTCTGCGGAACGCTGTCCGGATCGAGGGCCGGCAGGTCGAGCGGCTTCATCGGACGAAGTATGACGCACGCGGAGGGCGAATTCCCGCTTTCCGTGGTTCCGCCGCGTCTATAATCATCGATCCGTCCCGGGCCGATCGCGGCCCGGCGCCCCAGGAGAACCGCCATGACGTTCGAACGCACCCGCGACCAGCTCGTCGACGATTTCTCGGCCGTCCTGTCCGAAGCCGAGGACCTCCTCAAGAAGGCGTCCAGCGAGACCGGAGACCGCGCGCGCGACCTGCGCTCGCAGGTCGAGGCCAAGCTGCTCGCCGCGAAGCTCCGCCTCCAGGAACTCGAGAGCGGGGCGGTCGATCGCGCGAAGGCCGCCGCCCGGGCGACCGACGACTACGTCCACGACAATCCGTGGACGGTGATCGGCGCCGCGGCCGCCATCGGCTTCCTCGCCGGCTTGCTGATGAATCGCCGCTAGCCGGCTCGGCGTCGATGGGCGAGCCGGTGCACGAACGTCCCGCCGAGGGCCTGCGGCCCGCGGTGTCGCGATTGGCCGAGAGCACGCTCTCGCTCGTCAGGACGCGACTCGAACTCCTCGGCGTCGAACTCGCGATCGAGCGACGACGGCTGCAGGCGATGATCGTGTTCGCGGTGGCGGGCGCGATCCTCGCGACCTTCTCCGTGGCCACGGTCTCGGTGCTCGTCGTCGCGTACTTCTGGGACAGCTACCGCTATCCCGCGATCCTCGGCCTCGCGCTCCTCTACGCGAGCCTCGCCGCGATCGCGTTCGCGCGCATCCGGACCGCCGTGCACGACGCACCGGTCCCGTTCGCGGCGACGATCGCCGAGTTCGACAAGGCCCGCGCGCGCATCGCCGGCGGCGCGCCGCCCGCACCGTGAACGGGATGGCCGCCCTCGACGAGCGGCGCGCGCGCCTCGTGGCGTCCGCCGATCTCGAGCGCCTGAAGATCGGCGTCGCGTGGCACGACGTGCGTGCCGCGCTGGCCCCGTCGTCGGATCCGGGCCGGATGCGCCCGTTCGTCCTGCGCACGATCGGCTTCGCGCTCCCGCTCCTGGGCTACCGGCGCATGGGCAGGACCCTCCGGGTGATTGCGGTCGGCGTCTCGGTGTGGCGCGCGATGACCGCGTGGCGCCGCGTCCGGTAGGCCGGGCCCCACCCGATGCGCATCGCCGGCGTGACGGTCGTCCGCGACGAGGAGGACGTCGTCGAGGCGTCGATCCGATCGAACCTGCGGGTGCTGGACGTGCTCGTCGTGCTGGACCACGGTTCGTCTGACGCGACGGGAGCGATCCTGGCGTCGCTCGCCGCGGAAGGACTGCCGATCGAGATCGCGCGCGACGACGCGCTCGAATACCGACCGCCGGACGTGACCACGCGCCTCGTGCGCGAGGCGCTCGCGCGGGGCGCGGACCTCTGCGTCCCTCTCGAGGCCGACGAGTTCCTGCGCGTGCCGTCGAGGGCCGCGCTCGAGGCGGCGGCGGCGTCTTCCGATCCTGCGCTCCCGCTCGCGATGCCCGAGGTCACCTGCATCCCCGACTTCGACGCGCCGGGCGACATCGTGGCGAGACTCGCGCGCGCGAAGCGGCTCCGTCGCGCGGGCCCGGTACCGCACAGGGTGATCGTGCGCCGCTCGTTCGGCGACCACCCCGCCGCGGTCCTGGCCGACGACCATCGCGCCGTGCTGCCCTCGGCGGGCGCGCTGCCGCTCCGCGCCGCATTGCTCGACGAGGCGATCGCATCGGTGGCGCAGGTGCCTGTGCGCGGGCTCGACCAGTACACGGCGAAAGTCGCGGTGGGCCATCTGTCGCGGCTTCTCGGCGGGTCCGCGACGAGCGGAGCGTCCGCCCGCTACCAGGAGGCGTTCGAGGCGATCGTCGCCGGCCGGGCGCCGACGCGCGACGGGCTCGCGGCGATCGCCGCGAGCTGGGGCCTGCCGCCGGGTAGCGACGCGACCGCGATGCCCGCCGACTGGGTCGACGACCCCTTCCCCGCCGACCTCGCGCTTCGCTACACCCCGTCGCGCCCGTGCGCGCCGCTCGCGCGGGTGCTCGCGTTCGGCGAGCGCGTCGCCGCGGAGATCGCCGCCACCACCGGCGGACTATGACCTCCGCTGCGCAGCAACCCTCCCGGCCGGCGCCGAAGGTGTGGTCGGTCTCGCTGGTGCGCAACGAGATCGACATCGTCGAGGCGTTCGTGCGCCACAACGCCTCGCTGCTCGACGGCATGGCGATCGTCGACCATGGCTCGACCGACGGCACGTTCGACGTCCTGGCCGAACTCGCGCGCGAGAGGCTGCCGGTCCTGCTGATCCGCAGTTCCGCGCCCGGCTACCTGCAGGAGCGGATGACGACCGCGATCGCCCGCGACGTGTTCCGACAGGTCGGCGCCGACTTCGTGCTTCCGCTCGACGCCGACGAGTTCCTGAAGATGCGTTCGCGCGCCGCGTTCGATCGCGCGCTGCAGGCGTTCCCGTCGGACATGAACGGACTCCTGCACTGGCTCACCTACGTGCCGGACTTCGACGCGCCTTCCGGGGACATCCTCGCGCTGCTGCGGGGATCGAAGCGGATGGCGAAGGAGCGCCACGTCTTCCACAAGGCGCTGGTGTCGCGCTACCTGATGTCGCGCCCGGAGGCCACGCTCGCCAACGGCAACCACTTCGTCGCGCGCAGGCCGCGCGGCACCTCCGAGGACGCCGAGCCGCATGCCCGCATCCGCGACGAGTTCGCGGCGATCGCGCACGTGCCGATCCGCAGCGCCGCCCAGTTCGTCACCAAGGTCGCGGTCAAGAAGATGGGGCGCATCGCGGCGAATTACGACTGGAAGCCCGACGCCGCGTCCCAGGCGGCCTACGAGGCGGTGGTCGCGAACCGTCCGCTCGACGCCGCGACGTTGCGCGAGCACGCGGTCAACTGGTCGGTGCCGCGCGGGAACTGGATCGCGCCGCACGACGCGACGCTCGTCGACGATCCTTTTCTCGCGCCGATCGAACTGCGTTACACGCCGCCGCGCGCGGCCGAGCCGCTGCCGCTGGTGCTCGGGGCCGCCGAGCGACTGGTCCGGCGCCTCGCCGAAGCGCGCGCCGCGCGCCCGCGCGCCGCGGG
>DAOMBL010000339.1:0-4429 GCA_035427325.1 Casimicrobiaceae bacterium | reverse complement strand
GTCGAGGATCGCCAGCGTCGAGTTCTCCTTCACCGCGTAGCAGACGGGGTGCGGCGGTCCCGCCAGCGCGCCGTCGCGCGAACGCCACGCGCCCTCGATCGCGCTGCGAGAGTACACGAAGCAGGGGGTGCCGTATCGCTCGGCGATCGACGCGAGGGAGACGCGTTCGGCGTGGAGTTCGCCGTCGCGCAGCGCGAACGCGGTCATGGGAGCCGCGGCTTGCCCGGCTCGGCGGTGGCGTCGGAAGGAGGAGCGGCGGCGGCAGCGGGCGGCGGGGCGGCCGGGTCGACGCGCTTGAGCGGACCCTTGATGCCGCATCCGGCGAGCGCAACGCAGGCGGCCACCGAGAGCGCCGCCAGGCGGCGCGTCGCGCGCCCGGCGCTGCTGCGATCGCGTACCATCGCATCGATGGTAGCACGCACCCCCATGACCTGCGCCCGCGCATGAGCGACGACGCGGCTTTCCTCGCCTCCGCGGACGCGGCGCTCGCCGGGATCGGCGCGGCGCTCGACCGTGCGCTCGACGCGTCCGATGCGGACGTCGACTGGAGCCTCGTCGACGGCATCCTCGAGATCGCCTGCGAGGACGGCAGCAAGATCATCGTCAACCGTCACGCGCCGAACCGCGAGCTGTGGGTGGCGGCCCGCCGTGGCGGCTTCCACTTTCGCGCCGCGGAGGGCAGGTGGCGCGACACGCGCAACGGAAGCGAACTGGGCGAGGCGCTCGCCGCGATCCTGCGCGAGCAGGCCGCGGTCGAGGTGACGCTGGACCTGCGCGCCTAGGGACACGCTGCGCCACCCCGCGGCGCACGCGATCCCAGATGCACCGGGGCAGCAGGCCGGCATCGGTGTCGCCCCTCGCGCGCCCGACGGGACGTGCCGGGCGTGCCGCGGACCGCGTTGCCCGCCTGGGTCGTGGACCCGCCACGACCGGCGGCAGGCGCCTCGTCCGCATCCCCGTCGATCCCCGACGCGTCGCGCATCCGCGGTTTGCGCGGCATTTCCCTGGACGCCTGGCCCTGGCGTCGAGGTCGGGTATCGCTGCTCTTTCGGCGCGTTGCCGGGTCCGGGCTGGACGATGCGGGCGGTTCCGCGCGACGCCCGCGGCGTCGTCAGGCCGCGAGCAGCGCCGTCCAGTCCTCGAGGGCCTTGCGATGCGCGTCGTGGCCGGGGAGGAGCGATTCGACCAGCGCCCAGAACCTGCGCGAATGGTTGAGTTCGACCAGGGGCGCGACTTCGTGGGCGACCACGTAGTCGGCGAGCGCGGGCGGGAGCTGGATCAGACGCCAGTTGATGCGGATCTCGCCCTTGTGGTTGCAGCTTCCCCATTCGCTGCGTGCGTTCGACAGCCGCGCGGGCGGGGGCGGGGCCGGGAGCTGCCGAGCATAGTGCGCGACGCGCGGCAGCACGCGCCGGGCGGCCTCGTCACGCAGCCAACGGGACACCGTGTCGGCGACCGCGCGTTCGTCGTGGGCGTCGGGATGCAGCACCGTGAGGTCGAAGAGGTCCGGCCGGACGAGCGTCGTGCGCGCGGGGAAGACCGCGAGCCGGAGCTCCTCGCCCAGGTAGAGGATCGGAGCGCCGGTGCGCCACTCGCGCGGCAACACCTCGCGCTGGCGCGACCGCCATTCGGCCAGGGTGCGCACGATCCACAGCGCGCGCTCGGTCAGCGCCTCTTCGATCTCGCGCAGCGTCACCCAGCGCGGCGCGCGGACCGTGAGGCCGTCCAGGTCGACCGCCATGCCGATCGTCCGGCGCCGGGCGCGGAACAGCCGGTAGTCGACGCTCTGCCCGGCGAGCGCGATCCGGCGCGTCGACGACGCACCCTCGCCCTTCGCGCCACCCGACGGGCGTCCGGTCAGCCCGGAGCGCCCAGTCTTGCGACTTCGGCTTCGATCCACGCCTCGACCTCCGCGGTGAGCGCGACGGGATCCTTGCCGCGCGACGCGATCGGTTTTCCGAACACCATGGTGACCTCGCCGGCGTGCTTGCCCAGCGACCCCTTCGGCCAGAGCCAGCCCGCATTGTGCGCGACCGGCAGGATCGGCACGTCCAGCGCGACCGCGAGTCTCGCGCCGCCCGTCTTGTACTTGGCGCGCGTGCCCGCACGGATACGGGTGCCCTCCGGATAGACGACGATCCAGAAACCCTGCGCGAAGCGCTCCCGCCCCTGCGTGGCGATCTGCTCCATCGCATCGGTGCCCCGGCTGCGATCGATCGTGATCGGCGAGGCGAGCGCGAAGCCCCAGCCGAAGAACGGGATGGAGAGGAGCTCCTTCTTCGCGACGAACGCCAGCGGCGGCAGATACAGGTTGAGCGCGAGCGTCTCCCAGGTCGAGCTGTGCTTCGCCATGACCACGTGCGGCGTGGCGGGCAGGTCGCCGATTCCTTCGACGCGCCAGCGCACGCCGCACAGCCACCGCGCGCCTGCGAGCACGACGCGGCACCAGTTCGCGGCGATCCGGTAGCGGGCGACCCGCGGCAGCCAGAACGTCGCCAGCATCAGCGCCGCGTAGACCGGCGTGACCAGGACCTGGAACGCGAGGAAGGCGACGCCGCGCAGGGTCTCGATCGCGTTCACGCGGGTCCCGTCGCCGTGGCTCAGTCGCGCCCGAGGAGCGCCGACACGGCGAACGCGAGGTCGGGGCAGATCATCGTGGCTTCGGGGAAGCCGCCCCCGCGCAGTGTCGCCTCGCCCTTGCCGGTCAGGACCAGCACGGGCTGGGCACGGGCGGCGTCGGCCGCCTGGAGGTCGCGCAGGCTGTCGCCGATGCACGGCACGCTCGCGAGGTCCACGCCGAAGCGGCGTCCCGCCTCGATCAACATCGCGGGACGGGGCTTGCGGCATTCGCAGCGCGCGTCGGCGGTGTGCGGGCAGAAGAACACGGCGTCGATGCGTCCGCCGACCTGCGTGAGCGCCCGGTGCATCTTGTCGTGGATCGCGTTCAGCGTCGCCATGTCGAACAGGCCGCGGCCGATGCCGGACTGGTTGGTGCAGACCGCGACGCGGTAGCCCGCGTGGGACAGGCGCGCGATCGCCTCGAGGCTGCCGGGAATCGGGCGCCACTCGTCGGGCGACTTGATGAACTGGTCGCTGTCGTGGTTGATGACGCCGTCGCGATCGAGGATGACGAGGCGCGCGGTGCGCGTCGGAGCGACGGTCTCGTTGGCGAACTGGACCACGGGCGTAACTCTAGCGACAAACCGGCATCGAAGGCGAGCGCGGCGGGCGGAAGCGGCCGCGCGCGCGGGCCGCGCCGCCGTCCGCGCAACACCCTGCGCCGGCGTGAACCCCCCTCTACAGCTTCGAGAGATCCGCGACCTGGTTCATCGCCTCCGCCACGCCCGACAGCAGCGCGAGCCGGTTGGCGCGCACCGCCGGATCGTCCGCCATGACCATCACGTCGTCGAAATAGCGGTCGACCACCGGCTTCGCTGTCGCCAGCGACGCGAGCGCACCGGCGTAATCGCCGGCCTCGCAACGCCCGGAGACCGAGGGTCCGAGTTTCTGGAACGCGAGGTAGAGGTCGTGTTCGGCGCCATCGGCGAGCAGCGCTCGATCGACGGCGGCGGCCGCGTCCGCACCGGACTTGCGCAGGATGTTGACGATGCGCTTGTTGGCGGCGGCGAGCGCGGCGGCTTCCGGCAATCGTTCGAACGCCTGGACGGCCGCGAGGCGCGCAGGCAGCGACGCGAGCGTCGCGGGCCGGCGGGCGATCAGCGCTTCGACCTGGTTCGCGGTGCCGCCCTGCTCGCGCAGGTAGCCGCGCAGCCGATCGAGGACGAACGATTCGACCTCGGCGGTGGCGCGGGTGACGCCGGGCACCGCGGTGAACGCGTCGAACGCCTTCCCGATCGCGTCGGAAAGGGGCAGCCCGAGCTTGCGCTCGACGAGGATCCGGACGACGCCGAGCGCTGCGCGCCGCAATCCGAACGGATCCTTGTCTCCGGTGGGCGTCTGCCCGATGCCGAAGAGTCCGGCGAGCGCCTCGAGCTTGTCCGCGAGCGCGACCGACTGCGCCACCGGTCCTTCCGGGAGTTCGTCGCCGGCGAAGCGCGGCCAGTAGTGCTGCGCGATCGCGTCGGCGACCGCATCCGCCTCCCCGTCGTGGCGAGCGTAGTGGCGCCCCATCGCGCCCTGCAGCTCCGGGAACTCGCCGACCATGTCGGTCACGAGATCGGCCTTGGCGAGTTCCGCCGCCCGGTCGGCGAGCGCGGGATCGGCGCCGAGGGCGGGTGCGAACGCGCGGGCGAGCGAGCGCAGGCGCGCGACACGGTCGCCCTGCGTTCCGAGCTTCTGGTGGTAGACGACGGAGGCGAGCTTCGGCAGCCGGGTTGCGAGAGCCGACTTCCGGTGATGGTAGAAGAAGAACCTGGCGGCGGCGAGCCGCGCGCGCAGAACGCGCTCGTTGCCCGGGACGATCGCGGAC
>DAOMBL010000338.1:0-4434 GCA_035427325.1 Casimicrobiaceae bacterium | reverse complement strand
GAGGGCGCCGTTCGCGAAGGTCAGCACCGCGGCCGCGGAATCCTCGACCTCGAACGCCCGGATGGCGCGGCTCGTGCGGCCCAGCACGCTCGCGAGTTCGCCGACGAGGAAGCGCAGCATGTCGACCTCGTGGATCAGGTTGATGAGCACCGGACCGCCGCCCGCCGTCCGCCGCCACGCCGTATCGAAGTACGCATCGGGTTTGCGCGTCGCCCACAGGAGCGTCGCGCCGGCGACGCGTCCGAGTTCGCCGTCCGCGACGATCTGCCTCGCCTGCTGCGCCTGAGCGTGATGGCGGCGGTGGTGCCCGACCAGCAGCACGACACCCGCACGTTTCGCCTCGCGCAGCAGCACGCAGGCGTCGGCGACCGTGTCGGCGATCGGCTTCTCGACGATCATGTGCACGCCCGCGCGGGCGCAATCGACCCCGATCGGAACGTGGAGGCGGTTGGGCGTCGCGACGATCACCGCGTCGGGCTTCGCCCGCCCGAGCAGGTCCAGATGCGACGAGAACACGGGGACCGGCAGCGTCGCGATCGCGGGGTCGTCGCGCGGCAGCGTGTCGGCGACCGCGCAGAGTTCCGCGTCGCGCGACGCGAGGAGGGTCGCGATGTGGCGGCGACCGATCAGTCCCGCGCCGATCACGCCTACCCGCAGCTTCTTCATTTCCGCCCCCTGTGGGTCGGCGTTCAGGCCGACGGTCTGAGCCATGTGCTGTGGGTCGGCGTTCAGGCCGACACGGTTGTCGCGACTCGGCACCAACCCCGTCGGGCTGAAGCCCGACCCACAGCGCATGGGGCACCCCGCCGGGCTGAAGCCCGATCCACAGCGCATGCGGCACCCCGTCGGGCTGAAGCCCGACCCACAGCGCATGCGGCACCCCGTCGGGCTGAAGCCCGATCCACAGCGCATGCGGCAACCCGTCGGGCTGAAGCCCGACCCACAGCGCTCACGCGAGTTCGGGAATCGGCGTGGGCAGCGGTCGACTCGCGAACCACGCGTCGAGATTCGCCTTGCAGAGATCGCCCATCGCCTTGCGCGTCTCGTGCGTCGCGCTGCCGACGTGCGGCAGCAGCACGACGTTTTCCATCGCGAGCAGCGCCTTCGGCACGTGCGGCTCGTCGGCGAACACGTCGAGTCCCGCGGCCTTGATCGTGCCGCGCTCGAGCGCCGATACCAGCGCGGGCTCGTCGATGATCGATCCGCGCGCGATGTTGACGATCGTACCCTTGCTGCCCAACGCCGCGAGCACGTCGGCATCGACCAGGTTCTTCGTCGCCGGCCCGCCCGGGCAGGCGACGACGAGGAAATCGGACTCGGCAGCGAGCGTCTTCAGGTCGGGCACGAACCGGTAGCGCACGCCGGCCTGCGGCTTGCGACCGGTGTACGCGATCCGCATGCCCATCGCCTCGAGGCGCTGCGCGATCGCCTTGCCGATGCGCCCGAGGCCGAGGATCCCGACCGTCTTGCCGCCCAAACGGGTGGTGAGTTCCGGACCGCCCTTCTCCCACGCGCCGGACCGCACGAAGCGGTCGGCCTTCGCGAACCCCCGGCCGGTCATCAGCACGAGCCCGACCGCGACGTCGGCGACATCGTCGGTCAGCACGTCGGGCGTGTGGGTCACCCGGATGCCGCGCTTGCGGCAGTACTCGACCGGCACTCCGTCGTAGCCCACGCCGAACACCGAGATGATCTCGAGCTTCGGCAGCGCGTCCAGCAGGTCCGTCGGCGTCACCGTGCCCCCGCCCTGCACGAGTGCGCGGATGTGGTTCGCCTGCGCGCGCAGGAGCGCCGGACGGTCCGCCGCCTGCACGTAGTCGTGGCAGCGGTAGTCGCGCCGCAGCGGCTCGTAGAGGAAGGGCGGCAACGGAGCCGTGACGATCACATCCGGCGGGTTCATGGTCTCGCGGTCCTGTCGTTCGTCGTTCGTGCGCGCGCCCATTCTAGCAATCCGGCGATCAGTCCCGCATCGGACCCGGGCGTGAGCCGGGCGTCGAGGCCCGCGGCACGCGCGTGCGCCGCGATGCGCTCGTGCGGCGCGAACGCAGGCACGCGGGCGAGCATCGCCCGGCCGGGCTCGCCGGCTGCGCGCAGCAGGTTATCGACGCCCTCCGAGGAGGTCAGCGTCAGCGCATGCGCGCGGCCTGCATCGATCGCCTCGAGAATCGCGGCAGCGCTGCCCGTCGGTGCGGCGCGCCGATAGCAGGCGACCGGCGTCACGCTCGCGCCGCGCGAGGCCATCGTCGCGGACAGGAGTTCGCGCCCCCCCTGTCCGCGGAAGAGGATCGCCCGCTTGCCGCGCAGGTCGGCGAGTTCGGGAAGGGCGAGAAGTCCCTCGCTGTCGTAGCGGTCCCGCGGAATGCGCACGCCGGGCACACCGACGCCCGCGAGCGCCTCGGCGGTCCCCGGACCCGGCGCATAGGCCTGCACCTTCTCCGGCCAGCGTCCGGGCGCAGGCGCACCGAACTCCGCCGCGTTCGCCGACACGAAGATCGCGAGGTCGAACGATGCGAGCGTGGCGTGCACGCGTTCGAGCGGTGCCGGGTCGTCGGGCGGCAGGATGACGATCGCGGGCCACACGATCGGCGTTGCGCCGAGCGCGGCGAGCTTCTGCGCGAACGCGCCGGCCTGTCGCGCTGGCCGCGTCACCACGATGCCCAGCCCGGACAGCGCGCCGCCGCCGGCCGCGCTTGGTGTGCGTGCGTCCTGGTTCATCCGGCGAGCAGTCGCGCCGCGCCGCGCGAGAGGAAGTCTCCCGCGAGCGCGTCGCCGAGCGCTTCGGCCGCGTCGACGTCGTCGATCGCGTCGTCGCGTTCGCCGCGAAGGATCTCGCGGCCGTTGGCGCTCGCCACGAGGCCACGCAGCCACAGGCGCTCGCCCGCCCATTCGCCGTAGCCCGCGAGCGGCGTGTGGCAGTTGCCGGCGAGGCCGCGCGAGAACGCGCGCTCCGCCGTCACGGCGAGCGTCGTCGCGCGATCGGCGAGCGGCGCGAGCACCTCGACGAGATCGGGCCGGTCCGCCCGGCACTCGATCGCGAGCGCGCCCTGCCCCACCGCCGGCAGGCTCTCGTCGGGCGCGATCAGGTCGGCGATCCGTTCGGCGAAGCCAAGCCGCTTCAGGCCGGCCGCCGCGAGGATGATCGCGTCGTAGCGCCCCTCGTCCAGCTTGCGCAGCCGCGTGTTGACGTTGCCGCGCAGCGGCTCGACGACGAGCGACGGATGGCGCGCGCGGAGTTGCGCCTCGCGGCGCAGGCTCGACGTTCCGACGACCGCA
Organism: Casimicrobiaceae bacterium; assembly: GCA_035427325.1. Lineage (GTDB taxonomy): Bacteria > Pseudomonadota > Gammaproteobacteria > Burkholderiales > Casimicrobiaceae > VBCG01. The sequence continues at coordinate 1,161 of DAOMBL010000338.1, read as the reverse complement.
CCCGCCGGCAGCGCTGCCAGCGCCGCGTGGCGGTTGCTCACGAAGGCGTCGCGAGGATCCTCCCGCGCGGTGATCGCCGCGAGGGCGAAGCCGTCGGCCATCTCCATCGGAAGATCCTTGAGCGAGTGCACCGCGAGGTCGGCACGCCCCTCGGCCATCGCGACCTCGAGTTCCTTGATGAACAGCCCCTTGCCGCCGATCGCCGCGAGCGGGCGATCGATGACGCGATCGCCCTGCGTCGTCACGCCCAGCAATTCGACATGCGTGTGCGGATACAATCCCGCGAGGCGCACGCGGATGTGCTCGGCCTGCCAGAGCGCGAGCGCGGATTCGCGCGTCGCGATCACCAGGCGGCGCGGCACCGTGGGGGAGGGCATCGAAGCGTGGGGTCGGAGCGAACGGGACGCGCTGCGCCACCGAGGCGGCGACTGTTGCGAATGATTCTAGCATTCGCGGCCGCGGGAGCCTCGGGCGTGGCAAGCGCTCAGCAGGGCACGAGCATCGACGCCCCGTCGAGCCCGCGCTCTCGACCGCGCGCACACGCCCTGCCTGCGGCAGGCGACCTCAAGTCCGCCGGCGCCACGAGTCGCGCGCGCCGCGTCCCGATCCTGATTCTCTTCGACCGCGACGATTGCCCGTACTGCGAACGGGCGCTGCGCGAGCATCTCGTGCCGATGAGCGCCGAGGCGCCGTGGCGGGACGACGCGCTCTTTCGCCAGGTCGAAGTGGACCGGGACGATCCGATCATCGGCTTCGACGGCCGGCCGACGACCCACCGCGCGCTCGCGGCGCGGTACGACGCGCGGTTCACACCGACCATCGTCGTCGTCGGCGGCGCGGGAGAACTTCTCGCCGAGCCCGTGGTGGGACTCCTCACGGCCGACTTCTATGGAGCGTACCTCGACGCAGCGCTGCGGCAGGGGCTCTCGGCGCTGCGGCGTTGAGTGGCGTCGGGAGGTTCCCGTTGCGTCGGGCTGAAGCCCGACCCACAGGCATGTCGCCGCATCCCGTCGGGCTGAAGCCCGACCCACAGTGGAAGAGTTGTGGGTCGGCCTTGTGGGTCGGCCTTCAGGCCGACGCTTTTCGATCGCATCTCCGCGATGCATGTCGGGCTGAAGCCCGACCCACAGGCATGTCGCCGCATCCCGTCGGGCTGAAGCC
>DAOMBL010000337.1:0-4436 GCA_035427325.1 Casimicrobiaceae bacterium | reverse complement strand
AGGCGCTGCGGGATCGCCTCGTCGAGCCAGGGATCGAAGGCATCGCGCAGCGCGGCGTTCTGCTCGCGGATCGCCGCGACGCGGGTGGCGAGCGACGCGTCGCGCGCGAGCGCCTGCTCGACCGACGCCCGGCGCTCGCCCGCGAGCTGCCCGTCGGCCCAGGCCATCAGGTCGTCGTCGGTGATCGGGATCGCGCTCATCGTGTCGTCCGCTTCGCCGTGCCGGCTCACTTCACGCGCTTGAGCGCGGCCGGCGGCTCCTCGCTCATGCGCCGCAGCTTCTCGCGCGCCCGGGACAGGCGCGACATCACGGTGCCCACCGGCACGGAGAGCGCAACCGCGATCTCCTCGTACTTCAGTTCCTCGACCACCGCGAGGAGGAGGGTCTCGCGCTGCTCGACCGGCAGGCGCCCCACGCGCTGCAGCAACTCCGCCAGTTCCACGCGCGCGAACTGGGTCGCCGGCACCGGCACCTGCCAGGCACCGCGGCCGGCCTCCGAATCCGCGTCGAGCGACACCTGCGCGGCATCCCGGCGCTCGCTCGCCCGCTGGTTCACGAACACGTTGTGCATGATCGTGAACAGCCACGCGCGAAGATCGGTGCCGGCCTGCCACAGCCGGCGCTTCTCCCACGCCCGCGCGAGCGCCTCCTGCACCAGGTCGTCCGCGCGAGCGCCGTCGCCGGTCAGCACACGCGCGTAACGCCGCAGGCGCGGGATCGCGGCGAGCAGTTCCGGGTGCGGCAGCGGCGGGTCGGCCATGGTGTGGTGGCAGGCGTCCGGGCCCCGTCCGCCGGAGGAGACTCCGGCGATCCGGCGCTCACGCCGGGAGCTTAGGACCGAATCCGCTGCCTGGCGAGTTCCCGGGCGGCGAGGACCGGTCGCCGGGTTTCGTTGGCCCGCCCGGCCACCACGCTGACGCACGCCTCGCCGACGAGAACAGGCCGCCGGGCCCGACTATTCCCCGGCGACGGAGCGCGGCGGACACGCGGTCGGGGGCTCCGGCCGCGCGCGGACCTCCGGGACTACAGCAGGAACAGCGTCGCGAGTCCCAGGAAGATGAAGAAGCCCCCGGAGTCGGTGACCGCGGTGATCAGCACCGAGGACCCCACCGCGGGGTCGCGACCGACCCTCAGCATCGTCATCGGGATCAGCACGCCCATCAGCGCCGCGAGCAGCAGGTTGAGCGTCATCGCGAGGACCATCACGAGGCCGAGCGCCACGTCGCGGTAGAGCATCATCGCCACGAGACCCATCACGCCGCCCCAGACGATGCCGTTCACGAGCGCGACCAGGAGTTCCTTGCGGATGAGCTTGTCCGCGTGCTCCCGCGTCACCTGCCCGAGCGCCACCGCACGCACGATCATCGTGATCGTCTGGTTGCCGGAATTGCCGCCGATGCCGGCGACGATCGGCATCAGCGCGGCGAGCGCGACGAGCTTCGCGATCGAGCCTTCGAACACCCCGATCACGCGCGAGGCGAAGAACGCGGTCATCAGGTTCACCGCGAGCCACGCCCAGCGGTTCTGGAACGACTTCCAGACCGACGCGAAGACGTCCTCCTCCTCGCGGAGGCCGGCCTGGGCGAGCACTTCCTCCTCGCCGCGCCGGCGCACGAAGTCGAGCACCTCGTCGACGGTGACCCGGCCGACCAGCCGGTCGTTGGTGTCGACGACCGGCGCCGACACGAGGTCGTAGCGCTCGAAGGTGCTCGCCGCGACGTCCGCCTTCTCGTGCTGCGCGAGCTTGACGGTGGGCGGCGCCATCACGTCGCCGACGGTACGCTCCGGATCGTTGACGATCAGCTTCGCGATCGGCAGCACGCCGAGCAGCCGCTCGTCGCGATCGACGACGAACACCTGGTCGGTCTGCGACGGCAGGTCCTCGAAGCGGCGCAGGTAGCGGAGCACGACCTCGAGCTTCACGTCGGGCCGCACCTGGATGTCCTCGAAGTCCATCAGCGCGCCGACCATGTCCTCGTCGAACGACATCGCGGCGCGCAACTGCTCGCGCTCCTCGACCGGAAGGCTCCGGAAGACGTCGTCCATCACCTCCTGCGGGAGGTCCTCGGCGATCGCCGCGAGTTCGTCGGCCTCCAGCGTCTCCGCCGCCGCGACGAGTTCCTCGGTATCCATCGACGAGATCAGCGACTCGCGGACCGCGTCGCTCACCTCGACCAGGATCTCGCCGTCGCGCTCGGCGGACTTGATCAGGTCCCAGACGTAGAGGCGTTCCTCGAGCGGCAGCGCCTCGAGGATGTAGGCGATGTCGGCCGGGTGCAGCGCGTCGAGCCGTTGCTGGAGCGCCGCCCGGTTCTGCCGGGTGACGAGGCTCTCGACGAGGCCGGCGCGCTCGGCGTCGCTCGCGTGCGCGGCCTGCTCGTGGACGAGCCCCTCGACCAGCCGGTTCCTGCGGATCAGCGCGGTGACGTCGGCGAGCGCATCCTCGACGCGAACGCGCGCGTCGCCGGGCCGGACCGGGGGCTGGTCGTCGATCTCGGGCATGGCGGCGTCGGATCCAAGCGGGTTCAAGGCGCAGGAGGCGCCGCGATTCTACGCGCCCGAAGGCGCCTGCGACAGCGAACGCGGGACCGGGACGTCCTCGGAGGTCGTAGCCCCGGTTCGCGCTGTCACGGCACGGCCGCCGAGGGCATGCGCGCGAGGATCGTCGCGACCCGGCCGTCGAGGTAGTCCGACCCCGGATTGCGTTCGAAGCGGCGCGGCGACGGAATCATCGCTGCGAGCCGCGCAGCCTGCTCGTCAGTGAGCTGGCCGGCGGAGACGCCGAAGTAACGGCGCGCTGCGGCCTCCGCGCCGAACACGCCGTTGCCCCACTCGATGACGTTCAGGTAGAGCTCGAGGATGCGCCGCTTGGGCAGCATCGCCTCCATCATCGCGGCGATGATCGCCTCCTGGGCCTTGCGCACGTAGCTTCGTTCCGGCGAGAGGAACAGGTTCTTCGCGAGCTGCTGCGTGATCGTCGAGCCGCCGTAGACCACCCGCCCGCGACGCTCGTTCTTCTCGCGCGCCTTCGCGATCGCCTCCCAGTCGAAGCCCGAGTGCTCGACGAACCTGGCGTCCTCCGCGGCGATCACCGCCCGCTTCAGGTGCCGCGAGATCTTCTCCGCAGGCACCCACTGGTACCGGATCGCCGCCTTCGGCTGCTTCGCGCGCATCTCGGCCATGCGCTGCGCCATGAACGCCGTCTCGCCCGGGGGATTCCAGCGATACCAGAGGACCTGCGCGGCGAACCACGCCTGGACCAGCACGAACGCGAGGGCGAGCGCGCCGAGCGCGCGGAGCGCCCAGCGCGCCGGCGTCGACCACGCCATCGCGGATCAGGACGCCGGCCGCAGGAGCGCGAACACCGGCTTCGTGTCCGGCCGCACGCCGCGCCACAGCACGAAACTCTCGGCGGCCTGCTCGACCAGCATGCCCATGCCGTCGGTGGCGGAGCCGGCGCCGTGCTCGCGCGCCCAGCGCATGAACGCGGTCGGAACGTCCGAGTAGATGAGGTCGTATGCGAACGCGCCGGGCGCGAACAGCGTCCCGGCGAACGGAAAATGGTCGACCGGCGCACCGCCCATTCCGAGGCTCGTCGCGTTGATCACGATCTCGAATCGGCGTTCGCCGATCGCCTGCGGATCGATCGCCTCGACCCGGCCGTAGCGCGCGAACTGCGACGCGATCTGGACGGCCTTCGGCATCGTGCGGTTGCTGATCGCGACCGAAGCGGCGCCGGCGTCGAGGATCGGCTTGAGGATCCCCCGCACGGCGCCGCCCGCCCCGAGGATGGCGACGGCGCGCCCGCGCAGGTCGGCGCGGAGATTGACCGTGAGGTCGCGCACGAGGCCCACGCCATCCGTGTTGTCCGCCTGCCAGTGGTCGCCGACGCGGCGCAGCGTGTTGACGGCGCCCGCGAGCTTCGCGCGCTCGGTGGTCTCGCCGGCGACCTCGAACGCCTCGAGCTTGAACGGCGACGTCACGTTGAGGCCCATGCCGCCCTCGGCGGCGAAGCGCTCGACCACCGCCCGGAATCCATCCCGCGGGGCGAGCAGCCGCTCGTAGGTCATGTCCTGCCCGGTCGACGCGGCGAACGCGGCGTGGATGGACGGCGACTTCGATTGCGCGATCGGGTTGCCGATGACGGCGTAGCGGGCGGGCATCAGGAGCAGGAGGTGGGTGTCTCGGGCCGGCGCCTCGGCGACGCGCGTCCCCGGTCGGCCTCCATTATCGCCGATGCGGCCGGATGGCTTGGTCCTGCAGGCGACTCGGCGAATGGCGCCGGGAGCCGGGCTCGGGATTCTGTGGATCGGCCTTCAGCCCGACGGGATGCGGCGCTTCCGCTGTGGGTCGGGCTTCAGCCCGACGGGTTGCGGCATTCGGGCGGTGGGTCGGGCTTCAGCCCGACGGGCTCTGTGGCGATGCGGATGAAATGC
>DAOMBL010000336.1:1682-4453 GCA_035427325.1 Casimicrobiaceae bacterium | reverse complement strand
GAGCCGCCGCATCGCGAGGCGCGCCTCGGACGCGACGATGAAGAGCTCGGCGAGCCGCGTCTCGTGCGCCGAGCGGTGACCGAAGTCGCGCCCGATCGCCGCGACGAAGTCGCCCTCGTGGTCGCGGACGATCGACGCGAGCCGTGCGATGCGGTCGCGGCGGATGGCAGGGCCTGGAAAGGGCTCGCGCGCGTACGCCGCGCGCAGTGCGTCGAACTGCAGCCGCAGCAATGCCTCGCCGGTGGCCGACGCTGCCGTCCCGCGCAGTGCGGCGTTCATTTCGTGGAACCTTCGGGCCGGCCGCCGGCCGCGCGCAGGTCCTCGAGCAGGTGCGCGAACTCGCTCGACGAACGCAGGATCGCCGCTGGCGCGGCCCGCAGGCGCTCGACCTGTTCGCGGCTCAGCACCCAGGACGTCGGCGTCTCGTTCAGGAACGCGCGCTCCTTCGGATCCGGATGCGCGTCGAAGGAAACGTCGATCGCATACAGGTCGATGTCGGGCACGTCGATCTGCTGTCCTTTCGCGTCGCGTCCGGCGCGGAGCGCGCCCGATTCGCGCAGCTCGCGGATCGTGTCCCAGCGCGCCACGATGTCCTTCAGGATCTCGACCGCCTCGTACGAATAGCGGTCGATGGGGACGCCGGTCGCCTTGAGCAGGATCTGCAGGTCGTTGGGGGGGCGCTCGGATCGGTCCCAGTCGGTCGCGGGCACCGACAGCGAGTTGACGACCAGCACCACCACCCGCCGGATGCGATTGATGCGCGTGCTCTGCCGCAGCACCGAGGACGCCTCGATCTCCTCCAGCGACTCGATGATCGCGCGCACGCCGAGGTTGTCGGACAGACCGCCGTCGACGAGGTGCAGGAACGGACGGTTCTTCCCGTCCTGGAACGCCTCCATCTCCTGGATGCGCTGGAGCGCGCGTCCGGCCGGCCTCAGGCGCCTGTCCGGGTCCAGGAACTGCCGCAGCCAGTACGGCGGCGTGAACGCGCAGGTTCCCCCGTAGTTGTTGATCGTCACCGGCGACATCACCAGCGGCACCGCGGAGGACGCCGCCGCGGCGCGCGACACCGGCATCACCATGAGGTCCGAACAGATGAGGTCGAACTCGGACTGCGAGAACGCGAGGCGCGAACCCGTCGAGATGTCGGTCGCCGAGGCGAGGATCATCGGCCCGGGAATCGCCGCGAGGTCCGCGTAGGTCTTGCGCTCGAACAGGAGTTCGTCGTAGAGCTCGGCGGCCATCTCCGAACGCCCCCAGCCGGAGGAGGTGAGCGCCGGCCAGGTCGCCGGATTGAAGAGCCGCGCGACCAGATCGGCCTGCACGTCGCGCTCGAGGAAGCGCGTCACGTAGGTGTCGAAGAGCTTCTCGCCGTGCAGGCCGTACGCGAGCGCCGTGAAGCTCCCGCCCGAGACTCCGGTGATGAGATCGACCTGGTCGAGGAGGCGCATCGGCTTGCCGTCGATCGTGACCTCGGTTCGCCGCAACTCCTCGAGTACACCATAAGAGAACGCGGCCGCGCGCATGCCGCCGCCGGAGAACGCGAGCACCACGACCGTCGACGGGTCGTTGCCGGGCCGCTCGGGCCGGTTCTCCAGGCGGTAGCCCGCCCGGCGATCGAATTTCTCGATCGGGGGATTGACCGGGCGGCTCGCGCACGCGCCCACGAGCAATGCGAGCACCGTGACGGCGATCGCGGTGGCGACCCCACGTCGCACCACCATCAGCGCGCTCCCGGGGGCGGGGCCCGGCCGAGACTGCGCGCGAGCTCTCCGGCGCGCGCGCCGTACAGGTCCGCGCACGCGGGCTCCAGCTGCGCGCAGCGCACGAGGTCCACGCCTGCCGCATCGTCGTCGCCGAGCTGCAACACCACCAGTGCGCGTTCTCCCAGCCACAGCGGTTCGCCGCCCGAAGCGATCGCGCGGTCGTAGGCGGCACGGGCGCCCGCCCAGTCCGAGGCCGTCGCGAGGGCGAAGCCGAGCCGGCGCTGGTCTTCGGCCGTGTTGCGCGCGTCGGCGACGTGGCGCAGGTCGTCCAGCGCAGCGACGGGGTCGCCCGCCTCGACCCGCGCCCGCGCGCGGTCCGCGCGCCAACGCGTGATCGTCGCCGCATCGACGCCGTTGCCGGCGCCCATCTCGATCGCCCGCTCGAAATCGGAAACGCCGTTCGCCGGCTTCCTCGCCTGGATCCACGCGAGCCCGCGCGCCGCGTAGGCATCGGCATCGTTGCCGTCGAGCTCGATCGCGCGCGTGAAGTCGCCGATCGCCTCTTCGGGACTCGCCGCCGCGTAGCCGCGCTGCCGCCACGCCGCCGCCCAGTCGGGCCGCTTCTCGATCACCCGATCGAACGCGACGCGCGCGGCATCTGTCCGGCCGGCCGAGAGCGCCTCGACGCCGCTCGCGTACGCGCGTTCGACAGCCTGGCGCTCCACGGTCCGCCATGCGAGGACGGCGATCGCGATCGCTGCCGCCGCGAGCGCGATCCACGCGGTGGCGCGCAGCGCCGGACGGCGGGCGCCGATCGGAATTCCCCCCTGACCATCGTCGATGCCGGTCGGATCGTAGGGCGACGCCGGAGGGCGAACCCGCGGCGACTTCGGTGGGACGCGATCGCTCATGGCCTCATCCGTGCAGTGCGGCGCGCGCCGCCGCGCCGAGCGCCGCCTGCGCCGAACGCGCGGCCGCCGCGTAGGGCGCCGCGCGCAGGAATCCGTGCGGCAATGACTTCGCTTCGACGAGCGCCGCTCGCACGCCGGCCTTCGCCAACCGGTC
>DAOMBL010000336.1:0-1672 GCA_035427325.1 Casimicrobiaceae bacterium | reverse complement strand
CGGGCACCGCCCGTGCGCTGCCGTCGTCCGCGCCGGAGGGCAGGTAGGCCTGCCAATACCACTGCATGTCCTCGCGCGTGAGCGTCGGCGACTGCGCGTGCGCCCGATAGCTCGGCGTGTCGAACACCGGCTCGACGACCGGGTAGATGAGGAGCTGGAACGCAATGGGCGGGCCGCCACGGTCGCGCGCCTCGATCGCGCAGCCGAGCGCGAGGTGCGCGCCCGCGCTGTCGCCGGCCACCGCGATGCGGCGCGGATCGACGTCGAGCGCGCTCGCGTGTTCGACGAGCCACGCGAGCGCCGCATACGCGTCGTCGTTGGGCGCCGGATAGGGACTCTCCGGCGCCCGGCGATAGTGCACGCTCGTCACGACCGCATCGGCGTCGCGCGCGAGCGCCGCGGCCACGCCGTCGTGCGTCGCGAGACTGCCCGCGACCCAACCGCCGCCGTGCAGGTAGAGAACGCCCGGCAACGTCCCGCTGCGCGGGCGGTAGATGCGGACGAGCAGCTCGCGCCGCGGCAGCGCGATCCATGCATCGCCGCGCGCGATCGCGTCCTCGGGCGCCGGAAAGCGGCGCATGATCCATTCCAGACGCTGGCGGCGCGCCTCGGGCGCGCCCGAAGCGAGCGGAGGAACCTCCGCTGCCACGCGGGCGAGATAGTCGGCGAGTCCGGGATCGAGAGGCATCGGGGGCTGCGTCGCGCGCCCGCTTCGCTCGGCGGACGCCCCCGAACTATAACGCGTCGCGCGGGGTCAGGCCGCCTCGCGGCGCGAGGGCATCGGAACCGGCCGAAGGACGGCAACGGTCCCCCCGACGACGAGGAGTGCACCCAGCAGCATCGACGCCGTCACGATCTCGTCCAGCAACAGCACGCCCCAGAGCATCCCGAAGGCCGGCATCAGGAACGTCACCGTCATCGCGCGCGTCGGGCCGATGTCGCGGATCAGCCGGTAGTAGAGCAGGAAGGCGACCGCGCTGCACACGAGCGCGAGCGCGGCGAGATTGGCGAGGACGAGAGGCGTCACCGGCCCGGGCACGGGCGTCCCCGCGGCGACCGGCAGCAGCACGAACGCCGCTGCGAGCTGGCCCCATCCGGCGACCGCCGTCGGCTTCAATCCCGACCCGTGACGCTTGAGCCAGACGCCGGCGAGCGCATAGCACAGGGCGGCGCCGAGGCTCGCCGCGATCGCGACGACCACTTCGAAGGTCGGAGCCAGCGGCCCGGCACGGCTCAACAGCGCCACGCCGGCCGTGCCGACCGCGAGCCCTGCGAGCTTCGCGACGGTGAGGCGCTCGTCGAGCCAGAGCGCGGCGGCGAGCGCCGAGAACATCGGCGAGACCGCGTTCAGGATCACGAGATAGGACGCGGGCAATGTCAGCGCCGCCCACGCGATCAGCGTGAACGGGATGGCGCAGTTCAGGATCCCGACGGCGAGGTAGGCTCGCCAGTGCCGCCGGACCTCCGCATCGACGCCGATCGCCGCGAGCCACGCGACGAGCGCGAGACCCCCGACGAGGACGCGCAGCGTCGCGGTCCAGACGGCTCCGAGCGGCGGCGCCAGCACCCGGATGAACACGTACGACGCGCCCCAGATCACGGCGAGGGCGACGAGCCGCGCGACGTCCGCGCGTCGCATCGCACTCATCGCGCGCCCGCTCTGCTGAGGGCA
>DAOMBL010000335.1:0-4472 GCA_035427325.1 Casimicrobiaceae bacterium | reverse complement strand
GGGGACGGCTGGGCGGCGGGGCGGCATCGGGATACGCGCGGGAGGGACGCGGTGCCGGCCGCTGCTCCGGGTCCACGGCCGTATTTCGTATCTTATATACCAGAAACCACGAAGCGTGCATCCGGGGAATCGCGGCGTCGCTTCACGGCGTCGACCCATTCATGCATTCGCCGGCAGGAGGCGCATCGACGACGCCCCCCCTGCATGTCCATCCGGACAGGTCGGGTGAGCGGGTCACGCCAGCTCCCCGACCCCGTTCCCGGACCGAAACGCGCCTCGGACCGGGCCCGCCCGATTCCGAACCCGGCGGTCGGGACCGCCCCTTCCCCCTTGCTTCGGTCCGCTCCTCCGATCGAATGCCGTTCGACCCCCGGCTTCCGGTCGGGCTTCCGGATCCTGTGCCTTGCTTCCTGCGCCGCCGGGACCGCGAATGACGCCCGTGTCGCTGCACCGCAGCATCCCGTTCCGGGAAATTCTGTCCCGAATCGCGTTGACACCTTGCTGATATATCAAATACCTTATCTCGATGCGCCGGGCACCCGCCTTCCCTTCCATGCCGCGTGCCCGGCCGCAGCCGAGTTTCGATCCGTTCGCCTGACCCTGCCGCACGCCCCGTCCGAACACGTCCGGATCGGGCCGGGCGCGCGCTACCGTCGCCGGAGGAACGCATGAACGATCACGCGGTGAAGCCCTCCCACGCAGCAGCACCCGCGGCCACGGCGCCCGCGCGGGAGACCGACGGCTTCCAGCTCGTCATCGACGCACTGAAGCTGAACGGCATCGACACGATCTTCGGACTCCCCGGCATCCCGATCACCGATCTCGCGCGACGCATGCAGAAGAACGGCATGCGCGTGATCGCGTTCCGCCACGAGCAGAGCGCGGGCTACGCGGCGTCGATCGCGGGGTTCCTCACGCAGAAGCCGGGCATCTGCCTCACCGTGTCGGCGCCGGGATTCCTGAACGGCCTCACCGCGCTCGCGCACGCGACGACCAACTGCTTCCCGATGATCCTGATCAGCGGCAGCTCCGAGCGCGAGATCGTCGACCTGCAGCAGGGCGACTACGAGGAACTCGACCAGCTCGCGATCGCGAAGCCGCTCGCGAAGGCCGCGTTCCGCGTGCTGCACGCCGAGGACATCGGCGTCGGGGTCGCGCGCGCGATCCGTGCCGCCGTGTCGGGACGTCCGGGCGGCGTCTACCTCGACCTGCCCGCGAAGCTCTTCCCGCAGGCGATGGACGCCGTCGCGGGCAAGGCCTCGCTCATCAAGGTGGTCGATCCCGCGCCGAAGCAGATCCCGGCGCACGACGCGGTCGAGCGTGCCGTCGACCTGCTCCGCTCGGCGAAGAAGCCGCTCGTCATCCTCGGCAAGGGCGCCGCCTACGCGCAGTGCGACGCCGAGGTCCGCGCGCTGATCGAGCGGACCGGCATCCCCTACCTGCCGATGTCGATGGCGAAGGGCCTCCTGCCGGACACGCACGAGCAGTGCGCCTCGGCCGCGCGCTCGTTCGTGCTGCCCGAGGCCGACGTCGTCGTGCTCCTCGGCGCGCGCCTCAACTGGCTGCTGTCGCAGGGCAAGGGCAAGACCTGGGGCGCGGCGTCGGCGAAAGCCTGGGGCCGGCAGAAGTTCGTGCAGGTCGACATCTCGCCCACCGAGGCGGACAGCAACGTGCGCATCGACGCGCCGGTCGTCGGCGACCTCGGGTCCTGCGTGGCGGCGCTGCTGAAGGAGATCGGGCCCTCGTTCCCGAAGCCGCCGGCCGAGTGGCTCGCCGCGGTCGCGGAACGCAAGGCGAAGAACGTCGCGAAGATGGCCGAGACGCTCGCGAAGAACCCGTCGCCGATGAGCTTCCAGAGCGCGCTCGCCGTCGTGCGCGACATCGTGCGGGCCAACCCCGACGCGATGCTCGTGAACGAAGGCGCGAACGCGCTCGATTTCACGCGCTCGATCGTCGACATGGCGAAGCCGCGCAGGCGCATCGACGTCGGCACCTGGGGCATCATGGGCATCGGCATGGGCTACTGCGTCGCGGCGGCGGTCGTCACCGGACAGCAGGTGATCGCGATCGAGGGCGACAGCGCGTTCGGCTTCTCCGGCATGGAGACCGAGACGATCTGCCGCTACGGGCTGCCGGTGTGCATCGTCGTCATGAACAACAACGGCGTGTATCGCGGCGACGAGAAGAACGCCTCCGGCGGCGCCGATCCGTCGCCGCTCGTCTTCGTCAAGGACGCGCGCTACGAGAAGATGATGGAGGCCTTCGGGGGCGTCGGCGTGCACGTGAGGACGCCGGACGAGTTGCGCCGCGCGATGGAGGAGGCGATCCGCACGCGGCGCCCGACGCTCGTCAACGCGGTCATCGACGAAGGCGGCGGCACCGAGAGCGGCCGCATCACCAACCTCAATCCGACGGCCGCGAAGAAGGCGTGAGGCCCGCGCGGCGGTCGGACGATCGCAACGACGTCATGGCATAGGGGAACGCATGGGCAAGGCACTGGACGGCGTCCGCATCCTGGATTTCACCCACGTGCAGTCGGGACCGACCTGCACGCAGCTGCTCGCGTGGTTCGGCGCCGACGTGATCAAGGTCGAGCGCGCGGGCGAGGGCGACATCACGCGCGGGCAGCTGCGCGACATTCCCGACGTGGACAGCCTCTACTTCACGATGCTGAACCACAACAAGCGCTCGATCACCGTCGACGCCAAGAAGCCGAAGGGCAAGGCGATCATCGAATCGCTGATCCGCCACTGCGACGTGCTGGTCGAGAACTTCGCGCCCGGCGCGCTCGACCGGATGGGCTTCACCTGGGAGCACATCCAGGAACTCAATCCGAGGATGATCGTCGCCTCGGTCAAGGGCTTCGGGCCCGGGCCCTACGAGGACTGCAAGGTCTACGAGAACGTGGCGCAGTGCGCCGGCGGAGCCGCCTCGACGACCGGCTTCGACGACGGCCCGCCGCTCGTCACCGGCGCGCAGATCGGCGACTCGGGCACCGGACTCCACCTCGCGCTCGGCATCGTCGCGGCGCTCTACCAGCGCAAGACGACCGGGCGCGGACAGAAGGTGCTGGCCGCGATGCAGGACGGCGTGCTCAACCTGTGCCGCGTGAAGCTCCGCGACCAGCAGCGGCTCGACCGCACGCACGTGATGGAGGAATACCCGCAGTACCCGAACGGGAAGTTCCTCGAGGCCGTGCCGCGGGCGGGCAACGCTTCGGGCGGCGGGCAGCCGGGCTGGATCCTCAAGTGCAAGGGCTGGGAGACCGACCCCAACGCGTACATCTACTTCATCACCCAGGCGCCGGTGTGGAAGGACATCTGCGAGGTGATCGGCCGGCCGGAATGGCTGTCCGATCCGCGCTACGCGACGCCGAAGGCACGGCTCCCGCACCTGCAGGAAATCTTCGGCGAGATCGAGAAGTGGACGATGACCAAGACCAAGTTCGAGGCCATGGACATCCTCAACCGGCGCGACATCCCCTGCGGCCCGATCCTGTCGATGAAGGAGATCGCCGAGGAACCGTCGCTGCGCAAGACCGGCACGGTCGTCGAGGTCGACCACCCGAAACGCGGCAAGTACCTGACGGTCGGCAACCCGATCAAGATGTCGGACAGCCCGACCGAGGTGAAGCGCTCGCCGCTCCTCGGCGAGCATACCGACGAGGTGATGGCGGAACTCGGTTACACGAAGGACCAGGTCGCGGCGCTGCGCGCCGAGAAAGTCATCTGAGGGAGGCGCCGCCATGGCCGCATCGAAGAAAGCCACCGTACGGAAGATGCTCGACGCGGTCCGGGCCGCGGGCCGCACCTCGCTCACCGCGCCCGAGGGCAAGGCGGTGTGCGACGCCTACGGCATCCCGGTGCCGCAGGAAGGTCTCGCGAAGACCGCCGCCGAGGCCGCGAAGCTCGCGACGAGGATCGGCTACCCGGTCGTGCTGAAGATCGTCTCGCCGCAGCTCCTGCACAAGACCGAGGCGGGCGGCGTGCTCGTCGGCGTGAAGAACGCCGCCGACGTGAGGAAGGGCTTCGCCGCGATCATGGCGCGCGCGAAGAAGCACGACCGCAAGGCGGAACTCGTCGGCGTCCAGGTCCAGCAGATGGTCGGCGGCGGACAGGAGGTCATCGTCGGCGCGGTCACCGACCCGTCGTTCGGCAAGCTGGTCGCGTTCGGCCTGGGCGGCGTGCTGGTCGAGGTGATGAAGGACGTGACGTTCCGACTCGCCCCCGCGTCGAAGGAGGACGCGCTGTCGATGCTCGACGGCATCGCGGCGGCCGAGATGCTGAAGGGCGTCCGCGGCTCGGAGCCGGTGAACCGTGCCGCCCTCGCGACGCTGATTCGCAACGTGAGCCAGCTCGTGGCCGACTTCCCCGAGATCTCCGAGATGGAACTCAATCCGGTGTTCGCCACGAAGAAGGGCGCGATCGCCGCGGACGTGCGCATCGTGTTCGACTGGAATCCGCCCGAGCCGC
>DAOMBL010000334.1:0-4505 GCA_035427325.1 Casimicrobiaceae bacterium | reverse complement strand
CGCGCCCACGAAGCACACGGCGGCGCCGGCGAAGACCGCCTGGCCCATCGCGTGGTCGAGCATGAAGCCGAACCAGATCGGGCCGATCGTCGCGCCGACGTCGAGCGCCGAATACACGAAGCCGTAGACGCGTCCGGTCGCCCCTTCCGGCGTGGCGTTGCGAACGATCATGTCGCGCGAGGGTCCTGTCGCACCGGTCACGATGCCGATCGCCGCGAAGAGCGGTAGCACCGTCGCGTAGGTCGGAGGAGCGACCACCGTGGTCAGCAGCAGCGCTGCGCCGAGCGCGAGGCCGATGGCCGCGACCCGGTCGTGCCGCGTGGTGCGGACCGCGAGGAAGCCGCCCGCGACGATGCCGGCCGCGCCGCCCAACAGGAACGCGGTTACCGCGGAGGTTGCGAGTGCGAGCGGGATGTCGTAGGCGACGTTGAGCACGGCCGGCGAGAACGTCTGCAGGCCCGTGGCGCTGGCGGTGACGAGCGCGAAATAGGCGAAGCACGCCAGGATCGCGGGCTGGCGGAACAGGCTCGCCGCGCCGGCGTGCGACATCGACGGCCCGTGGGCCCGGTGGCCGGAGAGATCGGCGCGCTGCGTCGCGACGATGCCGAGCGCGACCAGTCCCGCGATGCCGGTGACGACCAGAGCCGGGCGCCAGCCGATCGCGCTCGCGAGCGCGAAGGTCACGATCGGCGAGGCGGCGTATCCGAGCGAACCTCCGATGCCGTGGACCGAGTACGCGTGGCCGAGCCGTCCGTGCGCCACGCTCGCGTTGAGGATCGCGAAGTCGACCGGATGGAACACCCCGTTGCCGATCCCCATCAGCGCGGCGCAGGCGAACAGGGCGCCGATGCCGGGGGCGAAACCCGCGAGCACGGTGCCGCCGGCGAGGAGCGCGAGCCCCGCGAACATCACCGGACGCGCCCCGAAGCGGTCGACCGCGAACCCCGAGACGAACTGGGAGATTCCCGAGGCGACGTAGAACGCGCCGACCACCATGCCGAGCAGCGACCACGACACGCCGAACTCGTCGCGCAGCAGCGGGAAGAGCGGCGGCAGCGC
Organism: Casimicrobiaceae bacterium; assembly: GCA_035427325.1. GTDB lineage: Bacteria > Pseudomonadota > Gammaproteobacteria > Burkholderiales > Casimicrobiaceae > VBCG01. The sequence continues at coordinate 3,446 of DAOMBL010000334.1, read as the reverse complement.
GAGCTGGAAGTAGTGCGACAGCGCGTGCACGCCGCCGACGAGCCCGATCACCTTCGCGTCGCGTCGGAACGAATCGGCGTGGCGGGACTCCAAGGCGTTCGGGTGTAAGGTTGCGGCGGGAAGCGTCCACTATAGCGCATTCCCGAGGCGCCCCGCCTCGGCCGCACACGGAGAACGCGATGGACGAATCGAGGAGGAAGACCGACGCCGAGTGGCGCGCGCAGCTCTCGCCCGAGCAGTACCGGGTCACGCGGCAGAAGGGCACCGAGCGCGCGTTCACCGGCGAGTATTGGAACCACCACGCGCAGGGCGAGTACGCGTGCGTGTGCTGCGGCGCGAAGCTCTTCTCGTCGGACGCCAAGTACGACTCGGGCTGCGGCTGGCCGTCGTTCACCGCGCCCGAGCACGAGGCGAGCGTGCGCACCGAGCCGGATCACTCGCTGGGGATGCGCCGCACCGAGGTGCTCTGCGCCTCGTGCGACGCGCATCTCGGCCACGTGTTCGACGACGGACCGCAGCCCGCGGGCACGCGCTACTGCATGAATTCGGCGGCGCTCAGCTTCAAGCCGAAGGCCTGATGCGGCTCCTGTTCGCCGAGGACGATCCGATGATCGGAGCGGGCGTCCGCCAGGGCCTCGCGCAGGAAGGTTTCGCGGTCGACTGGGTGCGCGACGGCGCCGCGGCCGAACTCGCGCTCGCCGAGAACGTGCACGAAGCGGTGCTGCTCGACCTGGGCCTCCCGCGCAAGGACGGACTCGACGTGCTCTCCGCGATGCGCCGGCGCGGCGACCTGCGGCCCGTGCTCGTGCTGACCGCGCGCGACGCGCTGTCCGATCGCGTGGCCGGCCTCGACGCGGGCGCCGACGACTATCTCGCGAAACCGTTCGAACTCGCCGAACTCGCGGCACGGCTTCGCGCCATCGCGCGGCGCGCCGCGGGGCGCGCGGCGCCGACGATCGAGCTGCCCGGTGTGTCGATCGATCCGTCGACGCGCGAGGTGCGCGTCCGCGGGGAGCCGGTCGCGCTGTCCGCGCGCGAGTACGCGCTGCTGGAGGCGCTCTCTGCGCGTCCGGGCGCCATTCTCTCCCGCGCCCAACTCGAGGAACGGCTGTACGGCTGGAAGGATGCGGTGGAGAGCAACGCCGTCGAGGTCCACCTCTCCGGCCTCCGCCGCAAGCTGCCGGAGGGGCTGATCCGCAACGTGCGTGGACTGGGCTGGATGATCGCCGCGAAGCGGGAGGTCGCGTGATTCGCCGTGGGTCGGCACCGACTTCGCCGATGTGATGCCCGACCGGCGCAACCGCATGGCAACCTCGATTCGCCGCGCCCTGCTGGTCCCCCTCGCGGGCGGGCTCGCGGTCGCGCTCGTCGTGGCGACCGTCGCCACCTATCTTCGCGCGCGCGACGAGGCGAGCGCGCTCTTCGACGTGCAGCTCTCCCAGCTCGCGGCCTCGGTGACCGGCATGCCGCTGTCGGTCACACCAGGCGGGCCGTCGGTCGGCGGCGTCGATGCGCCGCTCGTCGTGCAGGTGTGGAACCGCGACGGCGTGCAGGTGTTCCGCTCGCAGGGCACCCGCGATGCGCCCGACCGGCGCGCGCCCGGATTCTCCACCGTGCACACGCCGGGCGGACCCTGGCGTGTCTACAGCGTGCTCGCGGGAGGTGAACTGGTGCAGGTCGCCCAGCCGCTCGCGCTGCGCGACCAGCTCGCCGCGAGTCTCGCGTGGTCGACGATCCTGCCTTGGCTCGTGGCGGCGCCGCTGATCGGCCTCCTGCTGTGGTTCGCGATCGCGCGTGCGATGAGGCCGCTCGATCGCCTCGCGGAGGCGGTAGGCGAACGCAGCCCGCGCGAACTGCGCGCCCTGCCTGCCGAGGGCTGGCCCGCGGAAGTCTCGCCGCTGGTCGCCGCGCTGAACGGGCTGCTCGGTCGCCTCGATGCGGCGCTCGATGCGCAGAAGGCGTTCGTGGCGGACGCAGCGCACGAACTGCGCACGCCGCTCGCGGCGGTCCACCTGCAGGCCGAACTCGCCGAACGCGCACGCGACGAACCCGGGCGCGCAGCGGCGCTCGAAGCACTGAAGAGCGGGCTCAGGCGTGCGACCCGGGTCGTCGAGCAATTGCTCTCGCTCGCTCGCGAGGACCACGCGACGGCGCCCGCACCGCAGGCCCGCGTCGATCTCGCCGCGATCGCGCGAGCCGTCGTCGCGGAACACGCGGGCATCGCCGCCGCGAAGGACGTCGACCTCGGTGCCGAGCGTCTCGAGGCGATCGAGATCGACGGCGACGCGCACGCGCTCGCCACCCTCGCCTCGAACCTCGTCGACAACGCCATCCGCTACGTTCCGGCCGGCGGGCACGTCGACGTGCTGGTCGAGCGTCGCGAAGGTGCGCCGGTGCTCGCCGTCCGCGACGACGGCCCCGGCATTCCGGCCGAGGAACGCGCGTCGTTGTTCGAGCGCTTCGCGCGCGGCGGACGGACCGAGGTGCCGGGCAGCGGCCTCGGGCTCGCGATCGTCAGGCGCATCGCCGAGCGTCATGGCGCGAGCGTCACGCTCGGCGAGGGCGTCGACGGCCGCGGCCTCGAGGTCGTCGTCCGATTCAACGCGAGACCGTGACGGCTGCGTTCGCCCAACCGCGGGCTCACGGTCCGTGGGCTCGGGCTGAGGGTCGAGCTTCCGTGGGTCGGCCTTCAGCCCGACACGAAAGCCGCTCCCCGGCGCTCGATGCGCCGCCTCGGGAATCGCCGGCGCGACTGTCCTCTGACTTCTGACCTCTGTCTCCTGATGTCGGCCTGAAGGCCGACCCACAGCGGATCGCCGCGGCCCGTCGGGCCAAAGCCCAAGCCGTCGGGCTGAAGCCCGGCCCACAGCTTAATTCGCCCTTAAGTCTCGCCGCCTATCTTCGGTGGCGTGCGGGCGCCGTCGCGCCCGGAAAACGGCCAGGAAGCCAGGAGAACTCCATGCCAACGCACGTGTTCAAGCGCACTGCCATCGCGATCGCCGTCGCGGGCGCGTTCGGATTGGGCGCGATCGCCGCCGACCGCCATGTCGCACCGAGCGCCGCCATCGCCGCGACGACCCCGGCGCCCGCCACCGTCAGCGCAGCGCCGACCCAGCGCATCGCGCTGCCCAACGTCGCCGACCTGGTCGAGCGCGAGAGCGGCGCCGTCGTCGAAGTCAGCATGTCGCGCGGCCTCAAGAAGACCTCGGGTGGCGACGAACGTCGCGGCCCGCAGGGCCGGCTGCCGCGCGGCCTGCCGCCGGAACTCGCGCCGTTCTTCCGCGGCATGCCGGGCGACGACGACGGCCCGGGCCACGGGCCGGCGCAGGGCATGGGCTCCGGGTTCATCGTCGACCCGAACGGGATCGTCCTCACGAACGCGCATGTCGTCGACGGCGCCGACGCGGTGACGGTCGACGCCACCGGGCCGATCGCGGAGACGGCGC
>DAOMBL010000333.1:0-4513 GCA_035427325.1 Casimicrobiaceae bacterium | reverse complement strand
CCTGCTTTTCGCACTGCTCGAGATGGCGCGCGATCCCGAGGAGGCGGGCCGCCCCCTCGAGTCCTCCGGCGACGTCCGGACGCTCGTCTAGCGCACCCACTCCCGGATTCGTCGGGTCAGCGACGAATCTCGCGGAGGGCTACTTCAATGCTCGTGGCGCGAAGGGGCCGTTCGCCGCCAACGCGCCGAATTCGCATTCGTCGACCTGTGCGACGCATTGATGCACGGCAACTTCGGCATCAAGCATTCGGGGTCAGAGCCGCATTCGGGGTCAGAGCCACAACTGTCGTCACGCATTCGGGGTCAGAGCCACAACTGTCGTCAAGAGCGGGAGATCTCGAGGGCGCGCTTCCCTGCCTGTGCAGGCCCGGAAGCCGCCTCATCCCAACGTCTGATCGCGGAATCCCGTCCCGAGCATGACGATAGGCGCCAGGAGCGCCCGCCATGTCTCGCCGACCGCGATTTCCGGTGACCGATTTCCCCCTGCACATCGTTCAGCGGGGCAATTACCGCCAGCCCTGCTTCTTCGAGGCGGCTGACTACCGGAAGTACCTGCACGCCCTGAGCGAGGCGTCCGCGCGTTACGGCGTCCAGATCCACGCCTACGTGCTGATGACGAACCACGTCCACCTGCTGGCAACGCCGCTCGTCGACTCGGCCGTATCCCGCATGATGCAGTCGGTGGGTGCGCGCTACGTCAGCTACGTCAACGCCAAGTACGAGCGTACCGGGACCCTCTGGGAAGGTCGCTACCACGCTTGTCTGGTCGATGCCGACGCCTACGTCGCCGTCGCCTGCCGTTACATCGACCTCAATCCCGTGCGCGCGCAAATCGCCGCGCATCCGATCGCCTGGCCCTGGAGCAGCTATGCCGCGCTGGCGGGCGTACGGCCAGATGCGCTCGTCGTTCCCCATCCATCGCTCGAACAGCTGGGTGACGTGCCCGGCCAGGCGTACGCCAAATGGTGCAGTGCCGAAGCCGTCGACGAAGAGCTGGCAGCGCTGCGCTCGGCGACCGCAAGCGAACTCGCGTTCGGCTCCGACGCGTTCCGCACCCGCATCGAGGCTGCGACGTCGCGCGCAACGGTCCGCCGTCGTCCCGGACCTCGCGATCCGCGCTCGGCCACGTCCCTGCCGGGGAAATTGCGGCTCTGACCCCATCACCGCGAACCGGTATCATCGCGTGCGCCCCGGCCCTCGGTCGGGCACAGCTTGAAAAGTGGGGTCAGACTCGACTTTGACCTGCGAATGAATCCGCGGGCGCCACGCCGAGTCTGGGCTGCCGCCGCAATGGAGCCTGACCGCTGCAACGGACGACGGAACGAACCGGCCATGAATGACCTTCGGAATGCCCTCAGGCTCATCGCCGCGCTTGTCTTGCTGCCCATTGCAGCAGGCTGCGGCGGCCCCGCCTCCTCGCCCGTCTCGCCGCCGAGCGAAACCATGCTGACCGCCGCCGGATTCAAGACGATCGCGGCCACGACGCCCGCGCAGAAGCGGCATCTGGAAGCACTGCAGCCTGACCAGGTGACGGCGGTCCAGCTGACGGGCAAGCACTACTACGTGCTTCCGGACGTGGCGAAAAACCTTCTCTACGTCGGCACGCCCAAGGAGTACCAGGCCTACCTCGACCTTCGGGCCAAGAGCGGCCTTCCCAATCCAGCGCCGCAGAATTGGGACGCCGCGCGGTTCAACCGGTACATGGCGACGCAGGACCAGAAGATGGCGAACATCAACACCCACGATGCGTCGATCCCGTCGTGGGCGATCTGGCCCGAGTTCGGCAATCTCGGGTGGGTTCCCTGATCGGCTGCCCTGCTTCGTTGTCCGACGACTCTCGCTCGACCCCCAGCTCCGGCAGGTCGTACGGGAACGCGAGGGGCAGTTCGGTGTGGCTCGTACCGGACAGCCGTTCGCAGAATCGCAAACGGTCCCGCAGTTTCGTCCCGCCGCTCCGTTCTGTCGGCCTGAAGCGCGTTGGCGACGCAGCCACGGTTCCGCGGGCAAGTCGTGGGGGCCGACGCTCGTGCTGGAGGAAATTCGGCTCTGACCCCGAATTACGGCTCTGACCCCAGAAGAGTCTCGTCGAGCCAATCGAGCGACACGGCGGCGGAATAGGCGAGATTGCCGCACTGGCAGTGGCCGTCCGCGCCCTCCTCGCGGCTGAAGAGGTGCGACGACACCGGCCCGGAGACGCCCCGGCAGAAGCGCTGAAGTTGATCCAGCGGCTCCTTGCCTTCGCCGCTTCCGGCCAATGCCAGCACCGGGCAGGCGATGTTCGCGAGGTCGGCCTCGGACACGCGGAAATCGCGCAGCCGCACGTAGGCCTGCTTGAAACTCTCGCGCCCCAGCCGAAGCATCAGGTTGCGGGCCATCTCGCGCTGCTGCACCGGCACCGATTCGGGGGGCAGATGGTCGATGTCGGCGAGGCGCACGTCGTCGGCATCGGGCATCTCTGCCGGATCGAAGCCGACGAACGACGCCATGTACGCGTGGAGATCGACGATCGGCGAATTGGGAATCAGCGCGCGAATCCGCGGCTCGTGCGCGGCGATGCGCGTCGCGAAATAGCCGCCGAAGCTGATGCCCATGAGCGCCAGGTGGCGCGGGTCGGTGTGTCCCTGCGAGATCACGTGCGCGACCGCGAGCGCACCGACGCGCTCGAACTCGGGGATGAACGGCTTCGACGGATGCAGGCGCATCGTGTCCATCTGCCCCGGGCCGGCGAACAGCATCAGGTTGTAGCCGCGCTCCAGCGCCGGGCGGCCGTAGGCGACATAGGTCTCCTCGAGCGTGCCATCGTAGCCGCTGACGATCATCAGCGTCCTGCCCTTGCCTCCCGAGGCGCCCGCCGGACGCATGTAGTAGGCGGGCAGCTCCATTCCGTCGAACGGCAGCGAGACGGCCTCGAACGGGTGATCGTGCAAGCGCATCGCCTCGATGAAGCACGCGCGGCTCTTCAAGCCGTACTCCGCATGGCGCGGATCGTTGATCGCGCAGTAGTACTCTGCGGCGCGGTAGCTGTTGCTCGCGACGAGGTACTGGTCGCGCGCGCTCACCGCGTGGCCTCGACCATCGCGCGTGCGCGCGTCGGCCTCCTGGCGAGCGGCCGCGGCCGCGAACGCCGTGACCCAGCTCGCCGGCACGCCGTTGTCGATGCTTCGCGCGAGCGCGAGCGACTCGCCCACCGACGCTCCGCCGTAGCGGGTGGCGCCCAGCTGGCGCATCAGCTGGAAGTCCATCTCCGCGTCGTCGAACCCCCGCACGCGGGTGAGACCCCGCTCCAGAGTGCTTCCGCCCATCGGAACCTCCGTTGTTCGATCCATTGTCGCATCAGGACGCCCAGCGGCAAGGCCCGTTCTCGGCCGCCCGGCTTCACGCCGCCATCCATGCCTCGGCCAGTTCGCGCAGCGATGCCGTGCCTGCAGGAACCCCGATCGCGCACGTTGCGTCCACCGCCGCGCCACGGTACCATTCAGGCTGTCATCGAGAGCACAGGCCGCCTGCCTGTCGCCAACCTGCCGACCTGCGGCAAGGTGGTTTCCGGGACCCCCGGGATGAGGCGCCCACGACCACGGGTCGAAGCGCAACGGCAGCAGGCACGCGGCCCTCGCCCTCGAGGGCCGTTTCGTTTTCATCGCCCGATTAATCGACAACTTGCGGGGCGATCCACAAATGCCGCTAAAGCGTCGGCTGCGCCCCCACTCCGTCCGGCGCCGCCTGCGTCGTTCGCGTGGACGGTGGGGAGCAGCAACGCATGGAAGCGCAGGCAACCCGGTGCGACGCCGAGCGCGCGCCGCACGACGCATCCGCTGACGCAGCCCCCGCGCGCGAGCGCCCGGCCGGCTGCCTCGCGCGCCTCGGGCTCTTCGGACTCGCGCACCTCGACGCGCCGGTGCTCGCCGCGCTCGCGTCCGAATCGCCGATGCTCCTGATCGGCCCGCACGGCAGCGCCAAGAGCGCGCTGCTGGAACGGCTGGCGGCCGCGCTCGGGCTCGAGCACCGGCACTACAACGCGAGCCTCCTCTCGTTCGACGACCTCGTCGGCTTCCCGGTCCCGCAGGGCGACGGCCTCGCGTACCTCCGCACGCCTGCCACGCTCTGGGGCGCGCAGAGCGTGTTCCTCGACGAGATCAGCCGCTGCCGGCCCGAGGTGCAGAACAAGCTCTTCTCGATCGTGCACGAGAAGCGCGTCCAGGGCATCGCGCTCGACGCGCTGCGCTACCGCTGGGCGGCGATGAACCCGCCCCCCTCGCCCGACGCCGCCGGCGACGCGGACGTCTACGCCGGATCGCTGCCGCTCGACCCCGCGCTCGCCGACCGCTTCGGCTTCGTGCTGGTGCTGCCCGCGCTCGAAGACCTCTCGCCGGAAGCGCGCCGCAACGTGATCCGCAGCGGCCTCGAACCTTCGGGTCCGCGCAAGGCGACGATCGACGTGGCCGACCTCGTCGCCCGCAGCGGCGAGTGCGCGAAGCGCTGCGCCGCGCTGCAGGGTGACTGGATCACCGCCTAC
>DAOMBL010000332.1:0-4525 GCA_035427325.1 Casimicrobiaceae bacterium | reverse complement strand
GCTTCAGCCCGACGGCGCGAGGGTACGATTGTCGGCCTGAAGGCCGACCCACAGGAGGCCGGCCCACAGGAGGCCGGCCTGCGGCACGCCGTGGGTCGGGCTTCAGCCCGACGGCGCGAGGGTACGATTGTCGGCCTGAAGGCCGACCCACAGGTGGCCGACCCACAGGAGGCCGACCTACTGGATGAATCGCGTATCGGCGAGCTTCGACAGATCGGGAATCGCCTTGATGATGCCGATCTCGAGCAGGAGTTCGGCGGCTTCCTTCGAGAATTGCTGGTGCGGGCCGGCGAAGAACGACTTGTTCGCGGCGCGATCCTGCCAGCGGAGGTACTTCTGCGATGCCTCGAACTGCTCGCCGGATTGCTTGACGTCGGCGCCCATGATCTCGAAGCTGCGCTTCGGATCGTTGCGGATCATGTCGACCGCGTCGAAGTAGCCGTCCGCGAGCGCGCGCGCGGCCTTCGGATTCTCCGCGAGGAACTTCGGCGTGCAGCCGAAGGTGTCCATGATCATCGGGTAGTCGAGCGTCGTCGCGATGATCCTGCCCGCCTGCGGCGCGGCACGCACCGTCGACAGGTAGGGTTCGTAGGTCATGGCGGCGTCGTTCTGTCCCGCGACGAACGCCTGCGCGGCCGGGCCGGGTTCCAGATTGACCACGGTCACGTCCTTCACCGACAGCCCGTTCTTCTTGAGGAACCAGGCGAGCGTGAAGTACGGCGCGGTTCCGGGGGCCGAAGCCGCGACGGTCTTCCCCTTGAGGTCGGCGATCTTCGCGATGTTGTTGCGAACCGCCATGCCGTCGGCGCCGTAGCTCTTGTCCATCTGGAAGATCTGGGTCGTCGGCACGCCGTTCGCGTTCCAGACGATCCAGGTCTCGACGGTGGTTGCGGCGCACTGGATGTCGCCGGACGCGATCGCGAGATGCCGGTCCTTCTGCGGGATTTTCTTCAGCGTGACGTCGAGGCCGTGCTTCTTGAAGATGCCGGCCTCCTTCGCGAGCGTGAGCGGCGCGAATCCGGTCCAGCCCGAGAGACCGATCGCGACCTTGGTGTCCTGCGCGGACACGGACTGGGCGGCGGCGAAGGCCAGGGCGGAAAGGGTGACGGCGAGACGGCGCATGGCGAAGGGCTCCGGGGGCGAGCAGGGGAGAGGAGGAATCTTGGCGAGGCGCGGAACGGCTGTCAACGGACATCGCGGGCGGGACGCCTCTGGCATACAATGCCCCGTCCTGAACGGCCGGTTGGTGCGACGAACCCACGTCCACGATGACGAGCTTCCGACTGCTCTCCCCGCGCGATTTCCGGTGCGTGCCCTGGCGGAACGGCGGCGGGACCACGATGGAGATCGCGACCTGGCCGCCGGAAGCGCGCGCGGGCGAGTTCCGCGGCCGTGTTTCGATCGCGCGCCTCGACCGGGACGGCGCGTTCTCGACCTGGCCCGGGATCGACCGGACCTTCCTGCTGCTCGACGGCGCCGGCGTCGTCCTGGCACATGACGCCGGTGAAGTCGCGTTGGCCGCGCTCCACGAGCCGTACCGGTTTTCCGGCGATCGTGCGTCGTCGTGCCGGCTCGTCGGCGGGCCCGCGCGCGCGTTCAACCTGATGGTCCGCCGCGGCGAGGCGCACGGCGAAGTGGCGCTGGCCGAAGGCGCGAGCGCCCTCGGCGGGAGGTGGCGCGCGGGCGTCTGCTACGCGGTGCGAGGAGCCTGCGAGTGCCTGTTCGCGGGCCGCGCGCCGGTGTCGGTCGCGGAGGGCGGGGCCCTCGTCGTCGACGAACGCGAACCGGAGACGGTGCTGCACGTGAATCCGCTCGAGCAGGGTGCCGTCGCCGTCGTCGCGTCGCTCACCTTCGCCGCATGACGCCGCGATGACGCTGCGCCTGCACGCGCCGTGGGCGCTCCTGCCGGATGGATTCGCGCGCGATGTGGTCGTCGCGCTCGGTGACGGCGGAGCGATCGCGAACGTCAGCACCGGTGTTGCGCGCGGCGACGCCGAGGCCGCCGGGGGGGTACTGGTCCCCGCGATGCCGAACCTGCATTCGCACGCCTTCCAGCGTGGCGTGGCCGGGCGCACGGGGCGGCCGGGTGCCAGCGACAACGACAGCTTCTGGACCTGGCGGCATGCGATGTACGCGTTCCTCGACCGGCTCGACGCCGAGGATTTCGAGGCGATCGCCGCCCAGGTCTACGTCGAGATGGCGAAGGCGGGCTATGGCGCGGTCGCCGAGTTCCACTATGTCCACCACGATGCCGGAGGCCGTCCCTACGCGGATCGCGCCGAGATGTCGCGGCGCGTGCTCGAGGCGGCGCGCACGGCCGGCGTGCCGCTGACGCTGCTGCCGGTGTACTACGCGCACGGAGGGTTCGGAGCGGCACCACATTCGCCGGCACAGCGGCGATTCGTGATGACGGTCGATGCCTACGCGTCGCTCATCGAGACGCTGGTGCCGTCCTGTCGTGCGCAGGGCGCGGTCCTGGGCGTCGCGCCGCACAGCCTGCGCGCCGTGACGCCGGACGAACTGCGCCGCGTGGTGGCAACCGCTCCGCTCGACTCGCCGGTGCATATCCACGTCGCGGAACAGACGGCCGAGGTACGCGACTGCCTCGCGTGGTCCGGGCAGCGTCCGGTCGAGTGGCTGCTCGGCCACGCGTCGGTGAACGAGCGCTGGTGCCTCGTGCACGCGACGCACATGGTCGACGACGAGACGCGCGCGCTCGCCGCCAGCGGGGCCGTCGCGGGTCTCGCGCTGACCACCGAGGCGGATCTGGGCGACGGCACGTTCCCGGGGATCCGGTACGCCGATGCCGGCGGAACCTGGGGGGTCGGCAGCGACTCGAACACGATCGTCGACCCGTTCGCCGAACTGCGCCAGTTCGAGTATTCGCAACGCCTCGCGCACCAGCGTCGCAACCTGATGCGCCACGGGGCGGGCGGTTCGGTCGGAGCGTCGATGTGGCTCGCGGCGGCGCGGGGCGGTGCACGGGCATGCGGGCGCCGCACCGGCGCGATCGAGGCGGGCGCGGTGGCCGACCTCCTCGTGCTCGACAACGACGGTCCCGCGCTCGCCGGTCACGGGGACACGATCCTCGACGCGGCGATCTTCGGCCCCTGCCGCGCGCCGGTGCGGCACACGATGCTCGGGGGCCGCTGGGTCGTGCGCGACGGTCGCCATCACCACGAGGAGTCGGTGTCGTCGCGCTTTCGCGCGGCGATGTCCCGAATCACGGGCGCGGCGACGTGAACGCGCCCGCGCGTTTCGACGTCGTGCTGACCGGCGTGCACCTCGCCACGCTGGACGGCGACGACTGGGGGATCGTGCGCGATGCCGCGCTCGGCGTTGCCGGAGACACGATCGCCTGGCTCGGACCGGGCGAGCGGCTTCCGGACGTTCCGGCGTCGCGACGCATCGCGTTCGACGGCGCGTGGGCGACGCCCGGGCTCGTCGATTGCCATACCCATCTGGTCTACGCCGGCAACCGCGCCGCAGAATTCGAGCGCAGGCTCGCCGGTGCGACCTACGAGGAGATCGCCCGTTCGGGTGGGGGCATCCTGTCGACGGTGCGCGCGACGCGCGCGGCGAGCGAGGAGGAACTCGCGGCAGCGAGCCGGCCGCGTCTCGCGGCGATCGCCGCCGAGGGCGCGACCACCGTCGAGATCAAGTCCGGCTACGGACTCGCGCGCGAAGCGGAGCTGAAGCAACTCGCCGTCGCGCGACGGCTCGGCGCCGAGCTCGGGATCGCCGTGCGCACGACGCTGCTCGCCGCCCACGCGGTTCCGCCCGAATTCGAGGGCCGGCCCGATGCATGGATCGACACCGTGTGCGCAGACATCGTGCCCGCGGCGGCGCGTTCGGGCCTCGCCGATGCGGTCGACGCGTTCTGCGACCGGATCGGCTTCACGCGCGGGCAGACGCGGCGCGTCTTCGAGGCTGCGCGCGGCGTGGGGCTGCCGGTCAAGCTCCACGCCGAGCAACTCTCCGACCAGGACGGCGCGGCCCTGGCGGCCGAATATCGCGCGCTCTCCGCCGATCACCTCGAATGGCTTTCACCGCGCGGCATCGCCGCGATGGCCGACGCCCGAACGGTCGCGGTGCTGTTGCCGGGGGCGTACTATGCGCTCCGGGAGACGCGGCTGCCGCCGGTCGACGCGCTTCGGCGCGCGGGCGTGCCGATGGCGGTCGCGACCGACTGCAATCCGGGAACTTCTCCGACCACCTCGCCGCTGCTCATGCTGAACATGGCGTGCACGCTGTTTCGCCTGACGCCGCTCGAAGCCGTGCGCGGCATGACATCGGTCGCCGCGCTCGCGCTCGGGCTTCCCGACCGCGGCCGGCTGCGCGTGGGCATGCGCGCCGACGTGGCCGTGTACGCCGTGGGGGAGCCGGCCGAACTCGCCTGGCGCATCGGCGGCAATCCCTGCCTCGGAACGCTTCGCGCCGGCGTGCCGCACTTCGCGAGCATGCCATGAGCCTGTGGCAGCTCGCGCGGGGCGAATCGCCGCTCGTCATCGACGTGCCGCATGCG
>DAOMBL010000331.1:0-4543 GCA_035427325.1 Casimicrobiaceae bacterium | reverse complement strand
CGGGCTCGTGACTGCGCTGCGCGCGCTCGATCACCGGCGCGGCCAGATCCTGCCGCGCAATGCGCCGCCCGAGGTCCTTGGCGCGCTTGCGCATCGATGGACGTACGCGGTGTTCGCGGCAGCGCTGCTGCGCGATGTGGGCAGAGGTCAGTCGGACGCGCGGTTGCGAATGTTCGAGCGGTGGTTGCCGCCGATCGTCCAGGCATGGTTGGCCGAACATCCTCCGCTGATGGCGGAACTGCGTGCCGTGCTGACGGGCAGCGCGGATGCATCCAGCGCGATTGCCGAACTGGTGGAACGCGCAGCGACCGGTGCGCGACCGGCCGTCGGGGCGTCCGTGCCCCGTGCGCAGACGGAGTCGATTGTCAGCGCGGTGGAGTCGAGCGTCGACTCGGAGCAAGTCGCGCCCGACGCCGAAGGCCCCCAGTTCCTCGACAGTGTCGACGCGGCGGATGCCGGGCTACCACGGCGCTTCATGGAGTGGGTGAGGCAGGGGATCGCCGACGGAGCCTTGACCGTCAACGTGCGTGGCGCGCTCGTGCACGGGGTCGAGGATGGACTGCTGCTCGCATCACCGGGCATTTTCCGGGCGTTCATCCGGCGCGATGGCGCCGGACAGGCTGAGCCCGGCGACGCCGCCAAGCGGTTGCAGCGCGAGGTCCTGCGGGCCGGGTGGCACCTGCGGGCCGATGGCGGCGTGAACCTGCATGGCTATGCATGGAAGCAGGACGGACGCGCGGCTGCTCGCATCCACGGCATAGTGATCGTTGCGCCGCGGCGTTTCATTGATCCGGTGCCGGCGATCAACCCGGCGCTCGTGCGCGTGGGTAGCTCCGCGCCGGTCGCGGAGTGATGGCCTATCCGCTCGAAGCCCGGCTGCGGCCGGCGCACGAACTCGGCGCAGCCTCGGTGGCTGCACTGGGCGCCGCCCTGGTACTGAGCAGCCCGGGGCTCTTTCTGGTCTCTCCTCCCTGGCACCTGGCGCTTGCCGGCCTGCTGCTGGGTCACGCGGCGTGGCGCGGTGCGGCCGGACTGCGCACGCTGCGCTATCGCGCCAACCTGCGCCGCCGGCGGCGCTACGAGTTGCGTTCTGCCGACATTCCCTGGTCGGCGGATCGGCTCTTTCTGGGGCGCGGGTTTCGGTGGGACCAGCGTCACACCCAACGCTTGTTCGAGGCGCGGCTCCCGGTGAACCGGCCGCTGCTCCAGGGCGGACCTTTCGCAGGGGCGTTGGCGGCGTTCGTACCCGCAGCGGAAGACATCGGTGGCGTCGGCGGGGATCCCGCCATCCACGGTGTCGAGCCCGACGAGACCGAGATCTGGATGGACCTGGAGGATCGGGTCGGGCACACGCTGGTGCTCGGCACCACGCGCGTCGGCAAGACGCGCCTGGCCGAACTGCTGATCGCCCAGGACATCCGCCGCGGTGAAGTGGTGATCGTCTTCGATCCGAAGGGCGACGTCGATCTGCTGCGCCGCGTGTTTGCGGAAGCCGAGCGGGCGGGGCGGGGAGGGGAGTTCTTCATGTTCCACCTCGGACATCCGGACATCTCGGCGCGCTACAACCCGGTGGGCAGCTTCTCGCGCATCACCGAGGTCGCCACCCGCATTGCGGGCCAGTTGCCGTCGGAGGGTCAGTCGGCCGCCTTCAAGGAGTTCGTCTGGCGCTTCGTGAACGTGATGGCCCGAGCGCTCGTGGCGCTCGGTCGCAAGCCCGACTACCAGGAGATCAACCGCTATGCGTCCGATGTCGAGCCGCTGCTGATCGACTACTTCGAGTACTGGCTCGACCGGGAGCCCGCCGCCGCGGGCTGGCGTGACGAGCTGCGATCGCTGGCCATCGACAAGAAGAATCTCGACAAGGGCCTGCAGTCGCGGGGCGCGCATGCGGTCAGCCTCGTGGAATACGCGCGGCGCAAGAAGCTCTACGACCCGATCGCGCACGCGCTCGCATCGACGCTCAACTACGAGAAGAGCCACTTCGACAAGCTGGTGGCGTCGCTGCTGCCCCTGATGGAGAAGCTCACCACCGGGCGCACCGCCTCACTGCTGTCGCCGGACCTCGACGATCAGACCGACTGGCGGCCAGTGTTCGACTGGACCGCGGTGATCAACCTGGGCGGCATCGTCTACGTCGGGCTCGATGCGCTTTCCGACTACGAGGTGGCCGCGGCGGTTGGCAACTCGATGTTCGCCGACCTCACCAGCGTGGCCGGCAGCCTCTACAAGTTCGGCACCGGTCGCGGACTGCCGGGCGAGGTGAAGCCGCGGCGGATCGCGATCCACGCCGACGAGTTCAACGAACTGATCGGCGACGAGTTCATCCCGCTGCTCAACAAGGCAGGCGGTGCGGGTTTTCAGGTGACGGCGTACACGCAGACCTGGTCGGACGTGGAAGCCCGCATCGGTTCGCCCGCCAAGGCCGGACAGATCGCGGGCAACTTCAACACGCTGATCATGCTGCGCGTGAAGGAGGTGGCCACGGCCGAACTGCTGACCAGCCAGCTGCCGGAAGTGCACGTCGTCTCGACCGTCGTGTCGTCGTCGGTCTCCGACACCAACGACCCGGTCGACTTCGCGGACTTCGCCAGCCGCAACGAGGACCGCATCGCCCCGGAAACCGTCCGGATGCTCGAGCCGACCGATCTTGTGCAACTGCCCAAGGGCGAGGCCTTCGCGCTCATTCATGGCGGCCAGCTGCACAAGATCCGCATGCCGCTGCCCTCGGCAGCGAGCGATCCGCTGATGCCGACGAGCCTGGCGGCGATCGGGAAGACGCTGAGAGCGCGGCTCGACGGACCGTGGAATCAGCCGGAAATTGGCTTCGAGACGGAGGAGCGGCGTGTCGTCTAGGAACGCGGCGTTTCACGAACGGGCGCTGGCGGGCGTGCTGCTGAGCCCGCTGAAGCTGCTCTTCTCGCTGGCACTGGGTTTGGCTGCGCTCCTGCTGTGCGCTTGGATTCTCGACTGGACGTTCGTGTTCAAGGTCTGGCCGCAGGGGATCGAGCGCTTGCGTGAACTGCTCGCGCACGACCTGGAGCATGGCGTCGCGCTTGCCGTCCGGCAGGGTGCCGGCGCCGGCACCATCACCGCGCCCGCCAACGCGCTGTACTCGATCGTGTTCGAAGCCACCGGCATCCACGACATGGGCACGCAGTTCGCTAACGGGGCGGCTCTGTCGATCCCGGACACGGTCATGCGGCGCAGCTACGTGTCGCACAGGGAGAGCATCGAGTCGGCGATGGTCGGAACCCAGCTGCTCGGGGTGCGCGCGGCGATCCTGGCGCGGTTCGCGCCCCTGCTCCTGCTTCTGTATGCGGTCGGCGCCGCCGATGGGCTCACCCAGCGCGCGATCCGCCGGGCCTGCGGGGGACGCGAATCGGCCAGCCTCTACCACCGGGCGAAGTACCTGCAGTTGGCGGTGCTGGGGCTGGGCGGGGTTGCCCTGTTGATGTGGCCGGGGCGGGTGCAGTGGGAACTGTGCGTGGCGCTGGGCGCGCTGCTGACCGGCGGCCTGGCGAGTGTGCAGTGGGCGTACTACAAGAAGCACATGTAGACGCGGCGTCGCCAGAGCGTGTGGCGTTGCCCAAATTCGTATGGCGACTTCATTCCGTTGTTCGCCCCCAAGCCTGACCGCCGACAACGGCGCCGGCCCGGACACAGCAGATGCGTGCAGGTCAGCTGGGAGACTTCAACCAGGCAATGAGCTTCGCCCACAGGCCACGCCCGTCACGAATATGGGAATCGGCCCCTGTTGGCGGTGGCCTATCGGAAGGACGCGTGGGATCGGAGTTCGGCGCCGACGGCGTCGAGGCACCGTAGTACCGGGCCTTCGCCGCGCGATCGTGGGCCCGGCCGGCCTCGATCCTCGCCCGGGACATCTGCCCGGCCCAGTGAACCCTGTTACGTCTGATCCAGTAGTGCGATCGACAGGGGAGACTCCAGTTTCCGATGGACGGGTCGAGCGACACGGTTTCACCGTCGCTGACCAACTTCCAGTCGGTGGGGGAGAGCGGCGTCACGACTTCCTTGCCACATCCGCAGCAACAGAGGTGGGATGCCGTCGAATAGGCCAATGAGACGTAGAGAACGCCATCTTGCAGCGTCGTTGGTATGAATTCGACGAACTGTGGGGTGAGTGCGTTGCGCTTCACAGGAGGTCGTCGCTGGTCAACAGGTTGGAGCTCGTCGTGTACGTCGTGTTGTGCTCCTTCTCCAGGTCCTGGTAGAAGCCGCAAAGCTTCTTCCACCTGATCACCGCCAACGCCGCATTGAGCGCATTCAGGTCGGCCACTTGAATGTTCTTGTCGTACGGGTTGTCGCTGTCGTTGTCAGCGAAGGACACCCGCTGCGAGAAGTGGTCACGCTTGTCCGGTGTGCTCGTCGTTACTCGGCATATCGCCCAGAGCGCCAGCGACTCCGGGACAATCTCAACTCCGATGCCGACGTCGATGAACGACATTGCACCGGCGCTGAGCCGGTCCACGATCAGCTTCTTTGCCGGACCGTTATCGAGGCAGAGGAAAACGAAATCGAAGCCGAG
>DAOMBL010000330.1:0-4576 GCA_035427325.1 Casimicrobiaceae bacterium | reverse complement strand
CGCGACTTCACGATGTGGGCGAGCAGCGCGCGCTTCGCCTCCTGAGGGCACCTGTAGACGCTCTGCGCCACGGTTTCCGCCGCGGTGTTGCGCCGCGCGACCTCGATCAGCTGAGGCTGGTTCAAGAGCGCGTCGGCGAGCTTCTTGATCTCGGCGGAGAAGGTCGCTGAGAACAGGAGGTTCTGTCGTTTCGCGGTCGCCGGCAGGAGCGCCATGATGCGCTTGATGTCCGGGATGAACCCCATGTCGAGCATCCGGTCGGCTTCGTCGAGAACGAAGATCTCGACCTGCCCCAGCGTGACGCTCTTCTGCTCGATGTGATCGAGCAGCCGGCCCGGCGTGGCCACGAGGATCTCGACGCCGCCGCGCACGATCGGAAGCTGCTGCCTGATGTCGACGCCGCCGAACACGCAGGTCGAGCGCAGGTTCGTGTACTTGCCGTAGTTCTTGACCGATTCCTCGACCTGGATCGCGAGTTCGCGCGTCGGGGCGAGGATCAGCGCCCGTACCGGAGGGCGCGCGGGCGAGGGACTCGCGTTCGCCTGCGGCAGCAGCTTGTGCAGGATCGGGAGCGCGAAGCCGGCGGTCTTGCCGGTCCCGGTCTGCGCGCCGCCCATGACGTCGCGCCCCGCGAGGACGACGGGAATCGCCTGGGCCTGGATCGGGGTGGGTTGGGTGTAACCGGACTCGGCGACCGCCCGGAGCAACTCCGGCGCGAGGCCGAGCTCCGCGAAGCTCTTGGCACCGCTCATCTCGACTTCTCCTGGAACGCGGCCCACTCGCTCGCGCGAGTTCCGGTCCAGGCTGCGAAACGAACTGTGGAAAAAAGCGACCGGAAACAATGACTTCGACATCATACTCCGGTCCCGGGTTCCCGGCCAGTCCGGGCGGCGTCGCGTCGGACCCTTTCGGAGGGTCACGCTAACCCGTTATAATGAAAGGCTTTTCGCCCGCGGCCCGCCCATGCCTTCGTCGCTACGCAACATCGCCATCATCGCCCACGTCGACCACGGCAAGACCACGCTGGTCGACAAGCTGCTCGTGCAGGCCGGAACCTTCGCGCGGCACCAGCAGGTCGGCGAGCGGGTGATGGACAGCAACGACCTCGAGCGCGAGCGCGGCATCACGATCCTCGCGAAGAACTGCGCGATCCGCCTCGCCGACACGCGCATCAACATCGTCGACACGCCGGGCCACGCGGACTTCGGCGGCGAGGTCGAGCGCGTACTCGGCATGGTCGACGGCGTCCTGCTCCTCGTCGACGCGGTCGAGGGGCCGATGCCGCAGACACGCTTCGTCACGCTGAAGGCGCTGAAACAGGGCCTCAAGCCGATCGTCGTCGTCAACAAGGTCGACCGCCCAGGCGCGCGGCCGGAGTGGGTCGTCAACCAGACCTTCGACCTCTTCGACCGTCTCGGCGCCAACGATGCGCAGCTCGACTTCCCCGTCGTGTACGCCTCGGCGCTCGGCGGATGGGCGACGCTCGACGTCGGGGTCGCGAAGACCGGCCGCCCGCCCGAGGGCGGGGGCGACATGAAGGCGCTGTTCGACACGATCCTCGCGTACGTGCCCGCCCCGTCCGACGATCCGGCCGCGCCGCTGCAGTTCCAGGTCTCCGCGCTCGACTACTCGAGCTACGTCGGTCGCCTCGGGATCGGCCGCATCCGCCGCGGGACGCTTCGAACCGGCAGCGAGGTCGCGGTGCTGCACGGTCCGCCCGCGCCCGGCACCGCGGTGCCGAAGGCGAAGATCGCGCAGCTCTTCACGTTCTCGGGACTCGAACGCGTGCCCGCCGCCGAGGCGCACGCGGGCGACATCGTGATGGTGAGCGGCGTCGAGGACCTCACGATCGGCACCACGCTCGCCGACGTCGAGGCGCCGGAGGCGCTCCCGCCGATCGCGGTCGACGAGCCGACGCTCGCGATGAACTTCCTCGTCAACACGTCGCCGCTCGCGGGACGCGAGGGGAAGTACGTCACCTCCCGCAACCTGCGCGACCGGCTGCGCAAGGAACTGCTCACGAACATGGCGCTGCGCGTCGAGGACACCGGCGACACCGACGTATTCGCGGTGTACGGGCGCGGCGAGCTGCACCTCACGATCCTGATCGAGAACATGCGGCGCGAGGGCTACGAACTCGCCGTCTCGCGCCCGCGCGTCGTCACGCGCGAGGTCGCGGGCGTCGTCGAGGAGCCGTGGGAGGCGTTGACCGTCGACGTCGACGACGCGCACCAGGGCGCGGTGATGCAGGAACTCGGCGGCCGTCGCGGCGAACTCGTGCACATGGAGTCCGATCAGCGCGGCCGCACGCGCCTCGACTACCGCATCCCGGCCCGCGGCCTGATCGGTTTCCAGGGCGAGTTCATGAACCTGACGCGCGGCACCGGGCTCATGAGCCACGTGTTCGACGGCTACGCGCCGCAGAAGGGCGAGGTGCCCGACCGCCGCAACGGCGTGCTGGTGTCGCAGGACGACGGGGCCGCGGTCGCCTACGCGCTGTGGAACCTGCAGGAGCGCGGGCGCATGTTCGTGTCGCCGGGCGAGCCGGTGTACGAGGGCATGGTGATCGGCATCCACTCGCGCGACAACGATCTCGTCGTCAACCCGATCAAGACCAAGAAGCTCACCAACGTCCGCGCCGCGGGCAAGGACGACGCGATCCTGCTCACGCCGCCGGTGAAGCTGACGCTCGAGTACGCGGTCGAGTTCATCGCCGACGACGAACTCGCCGAGGTCACGCCGAAGTCGATCCGCATCCGCAAGCGCCACCTGAAGGAACACGAGCGCAAGCGGGCGAGCCGCGAAGCCGTGGTCGAGTAGGGTTCCGCCGCGTCGCTCCACGACGGTTTTGCGGTCCGGGGTGCGCAGGCCGGACCGGTGCGGAAGGTCAACGCGCGTGCTCGTTCCGGATCGCCGGCACGTCGACGATGCGCCGATCGCCCGGAGCGGGCGGTGCCTCCACCGCGCGCACCAGGGCGGCAACCATCTGCGCCAGCGTGACGAATCCGAGGCGCCGGGCGGTGTCGCGTGTCGCCGGAAACCATTCGAGGAGCCGTGCGACGGGCAGGAACACGACCGGCCAGCGGTGGCCCGGGCCGAGCACGTACCAGGGACGCAGGATCGTCGCCGTGAGTCCCGCGTCCGCGATCGCTTCCTCGCCGCGCCGACGGACGTCGATGTAGGCGCGCATCACCGGCGCGGGCTGCGCTACGCTCACATAGACCAGGTGCGCGGCGCCGCCGTCGCGCGCTGACTGCACGCTCGCGCGGATCGACGCGAGATCGACCCGCTCGAACTCGGCCGCCTTCGCGGGACTCGGGTGCGGCGTGCCGACGAGATGCACGAGCGTCGCGCCGGCGACGCGCGCATCCCGGACGGACGATGCGTCGAGGGCGTTCCCCTCGATGGCGCGTGCGGAGGGAGCGACGCGTACGGACGAGCCGGGCCGGCAGAGGACGCGGACGCGGTGGCCGCGGTCGGCCAGCGCCGCCGAGAGCGGACGCCCGAGGTAGCCGGTGCCGCCGGTGACGAGCACGTCGCGCGCGAACGGCGTGGGCGGGGACAAGGCGGGCCGTGTCGGACGGGATGGGCGACAATGCGCGATCCTCCGCAAGGCGAGCCGACTTTGCAAGCGCCGACCCTGACGCCCGACCTCGCCTCGCGCCTCGCGGACCTGGCGCTCGCGAGCGTGTCGGTCGAGTATCCGGCGATGCAGCCGCATGTGCTGGCCTCGCCCGACGACCTCCGCCCGCCGCGTGCGTGGCACCCCGCGTTCTTCGGGGCCTTCGACTGGCACTCCTGCGTCCACATGCACTGGACGCTCGCCCGGCTCGCGAGGCTCGTTCCCCGACTGCCGCAGCGCGCGGCGATCGTTCGCGCGTTCGACGACCACCTGACGGCCGACGCGATCGCGGCGGAGTGCGCGACCTTCGCGAGACCGCTCTCCGCGTCGTTCGAGCGCACCTACGGCTGGGCCTGGCTGCTCGAACTCGTGCGCGAACTCGGTGAGAGCCCGGACGCCGACGCCCGCCGCTGGGTTCACACCCTCGCTCCGCTGGCGGACGTCATCGTCGCGCGCTGGATCGAGTGGCTGCCGCGCGCGCGCCTGCCGATCCGCCACGGCGTGCATCCCAACTCGGCGTTCGGCCTCGCGCTCGCGATCGACTACGCCCGGGCGAGGGGCGAAGAGGCGCTCGGTTCCGCCTGCGTCTCGACGGCGCTCGCGTGGTACGGCGAGGACGCGGACGCGCCGGCGGCGTGGGAGCCGTCCGGCGCCGATTTCCTGTCGCCGGTGCTGATGGAGGCCGACCTGATGCGCCGCGTGCTGCCGCGCGAGCGCTACGGCATTTGGCTCGACGCGTTCCTGCCGGGGCTCGCGCGCGGCGAACCGGCGACGCTGTTCACGCCGGCCAGGCCCTCGGACCGCTCCGATCCGCAGATCGTGCACCTCGACGGCCTCAACCTGTCGCGCGCCTGGTGCATGCGCGGAATCGCGAACGCGCTCCCCCCGCACGATCCCAGCGTGGCCGCGCTCGAGGCCTCGGCGCGCGCCCACCCCGCCGCCGGCTGGGCCGGG
>DAOMBL010000329.1:0-4577 GCA_035427325.1 Casimicrobiaceae bacterium | reverse complement strand
GCGCGGCGCCACCCTGGCCCGCGGTCGCGTCGGCGACGATGCGCGCGACCTCGGGTGGCAGCTCCGGCGCCGCCGCGGCGGGGAGCGCCTGCTGCGGCGGCAGCGCGTCCCAGCCCAGTTGCTCGGCGAGCGTGTACGCGGAGGCCCTCGGCACCTCGCGCCAGCTGTCGATCGCGCCGGTCGGGCAGGGCGCGATGCAGGCGGTGCAATTCTCGCACTTCGCCGGATCGACGACGTAGTTGCGCGCGTCGTGGCTGATCGCGCCGATCGGGCAGGTCTCCTCGCAGGTGTTGCACCGGATGCAGATCTCCGGATCGATCAGGTGCTGGCGCAAGACGTCGGTGACGGGAGCGTCCATGGGCGAGGGAGGTCGGGGGGCGGCGCTCGGGAAACGTCGACGCGGGGAGGATGGCCGGTGCCGGCGGGCGCGACGACGTCAGCCGAACCGGACGTACTCGAAGTCTACCGGCTGGTTGTTGATGCCGCGCGCCGGCGGCGCGATCCAGTTCGCGAACCGGCCGGGCTCGGCGACGCGTCCCATCAGCGACGCCACGAACGCGCGGTCCTCCGCGGAAGGCAGCCACTCGCGCTCGTGCTTCGCCCAGGTGGCCGCATCGACGATGCGGCCGTCGGGATCGACGTGCACGGCCGCGAGCGGGCCGATCTTGCGGTGGAACGCCTTGTGCGGCACGCGCAGGCGGAACGGGATGCCCGCCTTCTCGGGAATGCGGTTCCAGCGCTCGACGCCGGCCGCGGCGTCCCGGATGTAGTCGTCGCGCAGCTTCTCGTTCAGCGCGTTGAGCGCGCTCGCCTCGACCGTGTGGAGCTGCCCGTCGCGCGCCTCGAGCACCGGGTAGGTGGCGCCCGACAGCACGTGGTCGTCGGCGATCTTCGTCTCGTCGAAGCGGCCCTTGAGCCCGGTCGAGTAGAAGGTCGCGGCGTTCGACGACACGTCGGCGCCGAACAGGTCCATCGTCACCGAGAAGTGGAAGTTGAGGTAGCGCTGGATCGTCGGGAGGTCGATCACGCCCGCGGCGCGGAGCTTCGCGGGGTCGTCGGTCTTCAGTTCGGCCATCGCGTCGCAGGTGCGCTGGATGACGCGGGCCACGCCCGACTCGCCGACGAACATGTGGTGCGCCTCCTCGGTCAGCATGAAACGGCAGGTGCGAGCGAGCGGATCGAATCCCGACTCGGCGAGCGAGGCGAGCTGGTACTTGCCGTCGCGGTCGGTGAAGTAGGTGAACATGAAGAACGACAGCCAGTCCGGCGTCTTCTCGTTGAACGCGCCGAGGATGCGCGGGTTGTCGGCGTCGCCGGAGCGGCGTTCGAGGAGGGCCTCCGCCTCCTCGCGGCCGTCGCGCCCGAAGTACGCGTGCAGCAGGTAGACCATCGCCCACAGGTGGCGGCCCTCCTCGACGTTCACCTGGAACAGGTTGCGCAGGTCGTAGAGCGAGGGCGCGGTGAGGCCGAGGTGGCGCTGCTGCTCGACCGAGGCGGGTTCGGTGTCGCCCTGGGTGACGATCAGCCGGCGCAGGTTCGGACGGTACTCGCCCGGGACGTCCTGCCACGCGGGCTCGCCCTTGTGCGCGCCGAAGTTCACCTTGCGTCCGGCCTCGGCCGGGGCGAGGAAGACGCCCCAACGGTAGTCCGGCATCTTCACGTAGTCGAAGTGCGCCCAGCCCCTGGGGTCGACGCTGATCGCGGTGCGCAGGTAGACGTCGTAGTTCGACGTTCCTTCCGGCCCCATGTCGGCCCACCAGGACTGGAACTCCGGTTGCCAGTGCTCGAGCGCGCGCTGCAGCGTGCGGTTGTCGGCGAGGCCGACGTTGTTGGGGATCTTCTCGCTGTAGTCGATCGTCATGATGGGTTCCGTCGGGCGTCGCGCGGTCAAACGCGCTCGCGATTGAACTTCGCCTTGTTGCCGGTTCCGAACACCTTGAGCGCGCCGGCCTCGCCGGTGGCGTTGGGTCGGATGAAGATCCAGTTCTGCCACGCGGAGAGGCGCCCGAACACGCGCGAGGCCATCGTCTCGCCGGGCCCGAAGCGCAGGTTCGCCTCCATGCCGGTGAGCGCGTCGGGCGAGAGGCTCGCGCGCTCCTCGAGCGCGAGGCGCACCTCGTCGTCCCAGTCGAGGTCGTCCGGCGCCGCGGTCACGAGGCCCAGCGAGAGCGCGCTGCCGGCGTCGAGCGGGCGGCCGACCGCCGACTGCGCGGCGCGAAGCGGCTCGGCTTCGTCGTAGAAGCGCGCCGCGAGCCTCGAGCGGCCGGTCACCGTCGGATAGCGGCCGAAGTTGGCCGGCGAGAGCACGAGGTGCGGGGCGCGCGCGGGTTCGTCGGGCAGGGCGAGCATGTAGGAGCGGTCGGCCGCGAACGCGAGCTCGGCGAGCGTGCCCGCGAACGACGAGCCCGGCTCGACCAGCGCGTAGAGCGTGCGCGAGGTCACGTCGAGGCGCGCGAGCGTGCGGCGGAGCATGCCGATCGTCTCGCGGACGAACCAGTGCGAGGCGTGGCGTTCGAGCGCGTCGTCGCAGGCCGTGACCTGCGCCGCGTCGCCGGCGGTCTTCAGGATCCAGATGCCGAGTTCGAGTTCGTGGGTGCGCAGCATCAGGATCGCGTCGTCGAGTTCGCGCGCCATCGCGAGCGGCCACCACGCGGCTCCCTTCGCGACGATCGCGTCGATCGTGCCGGGCTCGGGCGCGGAGGGCGCCTTCACGGTGATCGTCGCCCGCCGGGCGGCGCGGTCGAGGCGGACCTCGACGTTCGGATAGTGGTAGCCCGAGTCGTCGATCGTCCGGGCGAGCGGGGGCAGCGGAACGCCCTTCGCACCGGCGGGCCGGTCGCTCGTGGCGGCGAGCGCGGCCACGCGACGCTGCAGGAGTTCCGCGAACTGCTGCGGCTTCGCGTGGTCGTCGATCAGGCGCCACTCCTTCGCGCGCGGCGCGCGCACGCACGCGACGCTTGTCGGTGAGCCGCGTGAGGCCGCCGGTGCCGGGCAACACGCCGAGCAGCGGCACCTCGGGCAGGCTCACGGCCGAGCTGCGGTCGTCGACGAGCAGGATCTCGTCGCAGGCGAGCGCGAGTTCGTAGCCGCCGCCCGCGGTCGTGCCGTTGCAGGCGGCGATGAACCGCAGTCCCGAGTGGCGGCTCGAGTCCTCGATCCCGTTCCGGGTCTCGTTGGTGAACTTGCAGAAGTTCACCTTCCAGGCGTGCGACGACTGGCCCAGCATGAAGATGTTGGCGCCCGAGCAGAACACGCGGTCCTTCGCGCTCGTGATGACGACGACGCGCACCGACGGGTGCTCGAAGCGGATGCGCTGCAGCGCGTCGTGCAGCTCGATGTCGACGCCGAGGTCGTAGCTGTTGAGCTTGAGCTTGTAGCCGGGCACGAGCCCGCGGTCCTCGTCGACGTCCATCGAGAGCGTCGCGGTGGTGCCGTCGACCGCGAGCTTCCAGTGCCGGTAGGCGTCCGGCCGCCGGTCGTAGGTGACGACCGGTGTCGCGACGGGGACGGGCTTGCGTGCGGGTTCGGCCATCGGGGGCTCCGTGGACGCGCGTCAGGCGCGCGTGAGTTCCTTGAGGGCGGCGATCGAGTGTGCGGGATCCGCGCCGGTGGTGTCGACGATCGCGTCGGCCTTGCGGTAGAGCGGCTCCCGAGCCGCGAGGATCCGCTTCAGGTCCTCCATCGCCTCGGCGCTGCCTTCCATCGGACGCAGGTCGCCCTGCGCGACGACGCGACCCATGTGCTCCTCGGGCGATGCCTTCACCCACACGGTGTAGCAGCGGTCGAGCAGCAGCCGGTAGGCGTCCGGCTCCGAGACGATGCCGCCGCCGACCGCGAGCACGAAGCGTTCGTTGGCGTCGAGCACCCGCTCGAGGCAGCGCCGCTCGATCCTCCGGTAGCCCGCCTGGCCGTAGAGCATGAAGAGTTCGGCGAGGCTCATGCCGGCGTCGCCCTCGATCTCGCGGTCGAGTTCGACGAACGGCCAGCCGCGGTCGCGCGCGAGCGCGACGCCGAGCGTCGTCTTGCCCGCGCCGCGCAGGCCCACGAGCGCGACGCGCGAGCGCCGCGTCGCGTTGCCGCGGCCGAAGTCGCGCACCAGCCGGAACAGCGCCTCCTCCAGCCGGTGCGGCGGAATCTCGTCGAGCACGCGCAGCATCAGGCGGCGCTCCGGCGCGCCGTCGCCGAGGATCTCCGGGAGCGTCGTCCCGAGCGCGTGGGCGACGCGCCGGAGCAGGACGACCGAGACGTTGCCGTCGCCGGCTTCGAGCTGCGCGAGGTAGCGCTCGGACACCTGTGCTTCCGACGACAGCGACCGGCGCGACAGCCCGGCACGGTCGCGCGCCTCCCGGACCCGCCGGCCCAGCGCCGCGAGGAACGCCGCGCTGTCGTCGGTGGAAGGCTGCCGGGTGAGATCGAGCGCGGGAACGTTCACGGTGACGGCGTCGGCGGCTCGGGTATCGCTCGCCGATTGGCACTCTAGCGCATCATCATGCGATTGCCAGCACTGCACTGCATGGTCGAGCGCCCCTGCATTGGACTATCCATCACATAGTCACGGAGTCAGGTCGGCAAGCAGC
>DAOMBL010000328.1:0-4602 GCA_035427325.1 Casimicrobiaceae bacterium | reverse complement strand
CGGCCGCATCGTCGGCGGCAGTTCGTCGATCAACGGCCTGATCTTCATCCGGGGCGAGCCGGCCGGATTCGACGACTGGGCGCGCGCGGGCGCGGCCGGATGGGGATACCGCGACGTGCTGCCGGCGTTCAAGCGGATCGAACACTACGAGCGCGGGGAGGACGAGTATCGGGGCGGATCGGGCGAACTCTACGTCTCGAACCTGCGCAACGACCACCCCTGGTGCGAGGCGTGGGTGCGCGCGGCCAACGAGTTCGGGCTGCCGCGCAACGACGACTTCAACGGCGCGACGACCTACGGCGTGGGCGCCTACCAGCTCACGATCCGCGGCGGCTGGCGCGAGAGCGCGTCGCGCGCGTTCCTGCACCCGTCGCGCGCACGCCCGAATCTCGAGCTGCGCACCGGCGCGCAGGTGTCGCGCGTGCTGTTCGAGGGCAACCGGGCGGTGGGGGTCGAGTGGATCGAGCGAGACGGGCTGCACCGCGTGCGCGCGCAGTGCGAGGTCGTGCTCGCCGCCGGCGCCGTGCAGTCGCCGCAGGTGCTGCAACTGTCGGGCGTCGGACCGGCCGACCTGCTTCGGCGCCACGGCATCGCGGTCGTGGCGGACCTGCCGGGTGTCGGGCGGAACCTGCAGGACCACTACCAGGCCCGCTCGATCGTGCGCATGCGCGAACCGCGTTCGCTCAACGACGAGGTGCGCAATCCGCTGCGCCTGGCCTCGATGGGCGCGCGTTGGCTCTTCGATCGGTCGGGGCCGCTCACGGTCGGGGCGGGGCAGGTGGGCGGGGGCGCATGCAGTCCGTACGCGGATGCGGGACGCCCGGACCTCCAGTTCAACGTGATGCCGCTGTCGGTCGACCGGCCCGGCACGCCGCTGCACCGCTACTCCGGCTTCACCGCGTCGGTGTGGCAGTGCCATCCGGCGTCGCGCGGCACCGTCGAGATCGTGTCGACCGATCCCCACGCTGCGCCGCGCATCGAGCCGCGCTACCTGTCGGAGGACCTCGACCGCCGCACGATCGTCGCGGGCGTGCGCATGTTGCGCGAGATCTACGCGCAGCGCGCGTTCCGGGACCTCGTGGACGCCGAGGTGCTGCCCGGCGCGGACGCACGCGACGACCGCGCGATCCTCGACTTCGTGCGCGGCAACGGGGGCACCGTGTTCCATTGCACCGGCACCTGCCGGATCGGCGTGGACCGCGACGCCGTCGTCGATCCGGCGCTGCGCGTGCGCGGCGTCGAGGGCCTGCGCGTGGTCGACGCGTCGGTCATGCCGCAGGTGACCTCCGCGAATTCGAACGCCGCGTCGCTGATGATCGGCGAGCGCGGCGCGCGTCTGATCCTGGACCGGGGTCGGGGCGGGCCGCCCGGTCGAGACTGATCGCCCGAAGCGGCATGCGTGTGCCGAACCGGCCACGCGCATGCCTTCAGCGTTGCCGCGCACCCCGCGCCTCGCTGAGGGGTCCGATCCCGTTCGCCGCCGGGACGCCGTCCCGGATCGGAACGACGATGGCCGCGACGAGCGGGTCGACTTCCGAGCAACCGGGCACCGGCGGCGCGGTGCGGGTCGGCTCGTGATCGAGCATGCGGACGAAACCGAGCGTGACCGGGTCGGACGCGGGCGGGTTGCGGCGGGCCGCGTCGGGCGACGCGGCGACCAGCGCGTCGACGAGTGCGCTCGTCCCGAAAGCCTCGGGCTGGATCGACGACGAGCCGGCGGCGGGGGGCCGGCTGTCGATGCGATTCTCGACGCCGGTGTCGGCCCGCGCCGACGTGACGCCGGCAATGAGGATCAACGCGATCCACGCGGCGAGGACTGCGACGTTGCAGGTCGCCGTGACGAATTGAGTCAGGTTCCGCTTCATGGAAGTCTCCTTGGCAGATCGTTCGATTGGCCGTGACCGGGTGCGGAAGACGGCGGGGAAGACCGATGCAACGCCGGCCGATCGTTCCTGCTGTCTGCGAACCGCCCCTGTCGTCAACGGTCGCCAAGGTAGGCCGCGGACGCGCGACCGGGGTGCCGGTTCCGGACACAGAACTGACACAATCGGCGGCACATCCCAGGTCGTCCGGGGCACCCGTGGTCGCGCGGCCATGGGACCAGCGCGACGGCCCTGCGAGCGCCGAGTCCGGATGGCGCCGGCCGTCGCTGCGCTCGACCGTCGTGCCTTTGCGGGAAGGGATCGCCCGACGCGTCAGCGCCCGGCAGCGTGGGAGGGGTTCGGGATCGGATCCCCGTGCGCAGGATCGTGGGCCCGGCCGCCGCCGGCAAATCCCATGCGCACGAGGAACGCGCGCCAGCGGGGGTCGCCGTGCAGCGCCTTCAGCAGGGGACCGGCCTGTGCCTGGCTCGCGCCCGGATCACGTTGCACGCGCGAACGCTCGAGCCACTCGAAGGCGGCGTCGACTTCACCGCGGACCGCGAGCACTTCGGCGATCTGGAACGCGCTGTCGTCGGCGCCGGTCGCGATCAACTCGTCCAGCAGGCGGCGCGCGTCGGTGACGTCGCCCGCGGCATGCGCGGCGAGGGCGCGACCCTGGAGCCGCAAGCGTTCGTGCTCCTCGCGCTCGAACGCCTCCCGCGCCATCGCGACGCGTCCCTGCGCGAGGAGAATGGTTCCCATCAGCCAGTGCACGAGGCCGCCGCGCGGGTGGATCGTCAGCGAGGTCGCGGCGGCGGCCGCAGCTTCGTCGAGCAGGCCTGCGTTGAACGCACGAAGCGCGAGGTTGCCGTGGGTGATCGAGCACATCGGATCGAGGTCGACCGCGCGCCGGGCGAGCGCCACGGCGTCCTGCGACTGCCCGAGGTTGTCCGCGAGCAGCGAGGCCCCGACGACGATGCTCCGGTTGCCGGATCCGAGCAGCAGGGCGCGACGGTACGACTGCTCCGCGCCGTGCCAATTCCAGTCGTAGGTCATCCGTATCCACGCGAGTTCTGCGTGGGCCTCGGGGAGATCCGGCTCGATTCCCAGCGCGTGCTCCGCAGCCTCGCGCGCGAGTTCGAATGTCGGACCGAGCGGTGCCCACCCCCACGCCGCCTGGCTCGCGTAGGCGCCGGCGAGCCCGGCCCACGCGAGCGCGTAGCGCGGATCGGCCTCCACGGCCTGCTTTCCGTATTCGATGCCGGCAGCGGTGTCCTCGGGCGTCGTGCGGTCGACCAGGAATCGACCGCGCAGGTAGAGTTCGTGCGCCCGGGCGCTTCGCGTCCGGCCGCGCGTGGCCGCACCCAGCAGCGCGTCGACGCGGCGGTCGGCCGCGGCCGACTCGGGTTCGCCCGGCAGGGCGCCGCGCAGCCCGGTGACGACCGAACGCGCGATGTCGTCCTGGACGTCGATGAGGTCGGAGAGTTCGCGGTCGTAGCTCTCGCTCCAGAAGGTCGTGTCGCTCGCGACGTCGATGAACTGCGCGCGGATCCGGACGCGCGTGCCGCATCGTCGGACGCTGCCTTCGACCAGCCCGGCCACATTGAGGTTCCGGGCGATCGTCGCGTGATCGACGGTCTTGCCCTTGAATTCGAACGCCGAGGCGCGCGACGCGACCCGCAGGCCCGGAATCTTCGAAAGGACGCCGACGAGTTCGTCCGCGAGCCCGTCGGCGAAGAGTTCGTCGCCCGGATCCGCGCTCAGGAGCGAGAAGGGCAGGACGGCGATGGACGGCGTCGTCGGGCCGAAGGGGACGTACAGTCCGCTCCACGGCTCCCGGGGACGCGCGACGTCGGCGCCGGCGCCCGCATCCCCGGCAGCAGGAACCGGCGCGAGCGGCACCGGCGACCACGATTCGAGCGTATCGACGCGCCGCTCGCCACGCGCGAACGCGAGGAAGCGCATCCGTTCTTCCTGCGTGACACCGAGCCGATCCGCCAGGCGCTCGGCGAGCGGGCGCGACGGCCGCCGGACGTCCTGCTCGAACTTGCGCAGCGCCGACACCGAACAGTGCACCCGCTCGGCCAGCGTCGCGTGCGTGAAGCCGAGCGCCCGCCGGCGCTGGCGCAGCCAGCCGCCGAACGACGTGGCGGGCGAGGGCAACGACAAAGGCGTCATCGCGGTCTCCTGCCGGGTCGTTCGAAGCGGGTCTCCGATGCGGCGAATGGCCGCGATTGCCGATGTTACGCGTCCTCGCGAAACGAGTGAACCACGGGCGCCGAGCGTGCGGGCGGTTCGACGAGGCATCGTCGTTTGTGGGTCGGCCTTCGGACCCTGTGGGTCGGCCTTCAGGCCGACATCAGGGATCAGGCATCAGGAATCAGAGGGCAGGGGCGCCGGCGATTCCGGTGGCGGCGCATCGAGCGCCGGGACGCGCTTGTGGGTCGGCCTTCGGACCCTGCGGGTCGGCCTTCAGGCCGACATCAGGGATCAGGCATCAGGAATCAGCGGGCAGGGGCGCCGGCGATTCCGGTGGCGGCGCATCGAGCGCCGGGACGCGCTTGTGGGTCGGCCTTCAGGCCGACGCGGCGTCTCGCTTCGCCGCGGATCTTGTCGGGCTGAAGTTCGACCTGCAGGCAAGATGCGGCGGCCCGTCGGGCTGAAGCCCGACCCACAGCGGAGAGGTTGTGGGTCGGCCTTCGGACCCTGCGGGTCGGCCTTCAGGCCGACATCAGGGATC
>DAOMBL010000327.1:0-4627 GCA_035427325.1 Casimicrobiaceae bacterium | reverse complement strand
CGAAGTCGTACTCGTCCTCGATGTCGCCGACGATCTGCTCGAGCACGTCCTCGATCGTGACCAGGCCCGAGACGCCGCCGTATTCGTCGACGACGATCGCGATGTGGTTCCGGTTGCTGCGGAACTCGCGCAGCAGCACGTTGAGACGCTTGGACTCCGGC
The DNA here is from genome assembly GCA_035427325.1 of Casimicrobiaceae bacterium. GTDB lineage: Bacteria > Pseudomonadota > Gammaproteobacteria > Burkholderiales > Casimicrobiaceae > VBCG01. The sequence continues at coordinate 4,466 of DAOMBL010000327.1, read as the reverse complement.
ACGAACACCGCGGGGCGCAGCGTGTCGCGCAGGCTGAAGGCTCCGGGGTCGCGGTAGTAGTTGAGGAGTTCCTTCGCGAGCAGGATGCCGACCACGTCGTCCTTGCTCTCGCCGATCACCGGGAAGCGCGAGTGCCGCGTCTCGAGCACGAACGGGATGAACGCCGCAGGCTCGTCGTCCATCGACACGCAGTCCATCTGCGAGCGCGGAATCATCACGTCGCGCACCGTCATCTCGGAGACGTCCAGCACGCCCTCGATCATCGACAGCGCGTCGGCGTCGAGCAGCCGGCGCTCGAACGCGCCGCGCAGGAGTTCGAGGAGTTCCTGCCGGTCCTCGGGTTCGCGCGTGATGAGCGCGGTCAGCCGTTCGAGCAGCGAGGGTCGCGCCTCGCCGGCGTCGTCGGGATCGGGCATCGGGCGCGCCATCGGGGTCGTCAACGGGCGGCGTAGGGGTCGGCGTAGCCCAGCACAGCGAGGATCGCGGACTCCCTCGCTTCCATGCGCGCGGCGTCGCGCGGGTTCGCGTGGTCGTGGCCTTGCAGGTGCAGCATGCCGTGCACGACGAGGTGGGCGCAGTGCGCGCGCAGGGTCTTCCCGCCCCAGCGCGCCTCGCGCCGGAGCACCGGCACGCAGAGCACGATGTCGCCGGCGAGCGGGAAGGCGTCATCGTACACGAAGGTGAGCACGTTGGTCGCGTAGTCCCTGCCGCGGTAGAGCGCGTCGAGCCTGCGGCCCTCGGCGAGGCCCGTGAAACGCAGCGTCACGCGGACGTCGCGCTCCAGCGCGGCCCTCGCCCAGCGCCGCAGCGTGGCGGGCACCGGCAGCCCCTTCCGCGCCACGGCGTACTGGACGGAGAGCGCGAGCCGCGGCGTCCCCCGCGCCCGCCTAGGAGGGCGCGTCGCGCTCGTAGGCATCGATGATCTTCTGCACGAGCGGGTGGCGCACCACGTCGGCGCTCGTGAACCGGCAGAACGCGAGGCCGCGCACGTCCTTCAGCACGCGGGCGGCCTCGACCAGCCCGCTCTTGCTGCCGCGTGCGAGGTCGATCTGGGTGACGTCGCCCGTGACGACGGCACGGGTCCCGAAGCCGATGCGCGTGAGGAACATCTTCATCTGCTCGGGCGTGGTGTTCTGGGCCTCGTCGAGGATGATGAAGCTGTGGTTGAGCGTGCGACCGCGCATGTAGGCGAGCGGCGCGATCTCGATCGTCTGGCGCTCGAAGAGCTTCGACACCTTGTCGAAGCCCATCAGGTCGTAGAGGGCATCGTAGAGCGGGCGGAGGTACGGATCGACCTTCTGCGCGAGGTCGCCGGGCAGGAAGCCCAGGCGCTCGCCGGCCTCGACCGCGGGCCGCACGAGCACGAGGCGCTTCACCGCGTCGCGCTCGAGCGCGTCGACCGCGCAGGCGACCGCGAGGTAGGTCTTGCCGGTGCCGGCCGGCCCGATGCCGAAGGTGATGTCGTGCGAGGCGATCGCCGAGAGGTACGCGACCTGATTGGGCGTCCGCCCGTGCAGGTCCGCGCGACGCGTGCGCAGGACGGGAGCGTCGTCGTCCTGCGCGGCGCGCGAATCGCGCGTCGCGATCTCGACGAGGCCCAGCTGGATGTCATCGACCGAGAGCGGACGGTCGGCGGCGGCGTAGAAGCGCTCGATCGCCGCGCCTGCATGGGCGACGCGATCCGGGTCGCCCGAGATCGTGAACGTCCCGGCGCGGTGCGCGATCGAGACGTCGCACGCGGCCTCGATCTGGCGCAGGTTCGCGTCGAGCGGGCCGCACAGGTTCGCGAGCGCCCGGTTGTCGAGCGGCGCGAGCGTCAGCGAACGGGGCGTCCGGCGGGGAGCCATCGCATGCGTCCGGTCACACGCCCGAGCGCACCAGCGGGGCCTTGAGCGCCTCGTCGAGCAACGACTGGCACTCGGCGAGGTGCGCGGCGGCGGCCGGCGTCCAGCCGGGCTTCGCCGCCGCCGCCGCGATCTCCGCCCGCAGCGTCTTCGCGTCGGCGCGCATGAGCGCCCTCGCGTCGGCGGGCAGGGTCGGCGACGGCCGCACGAGGGCATTGGCGAGTCGCGCCGCGTGCTCGCGCTGCAGGTTGCGGCGGATGAGCGGGATGTCGCGCGCACCCTTGAGCTCGCTCCAGATCGCGCGGTGCAGCGACGCATGCACCTCGGCGAGTTGCAGCGCCTCGCCCGGTCGATCCACCTTGCCCTCGGCGTCGAGCAGCCGCTGGGCGACCGCGTCGGACATCACGCGGTCGAGCACCGCCTTGTGCGCCGCGAGCACCTGCACCGCCAGCGAGTAATCGAAGCCTCCGGGCGCGATGCCGGTGTCGAAGGCGTCGCCGCGATCGAGGAAGTCGACCGAGAGGCTGCGCAGGAACTCCGGCCGGAAGCGGAAACTGCCGGCCGCGAACACGCCGGTCTCGATCAGCTTCAGCGCGTCGCGCTGCTTCGCCATCGCGACCGGGTTGAGCGGCGTGCGCCCCGAGCCCGCCGCGTCGCGCAGCACGCTCGTCCCGCCGATGTACCGGGCCGCGAGCAGGCCGCTCTCGCGCACCTGCGTGATGCCCCGCGAGATGTTGCGCCGGAGCGCGGCGTAGGGCTCCCCGGGGGCGAGCGGCTTCGCCTCCCATCGCTCCCACAGCTCCTTGGCGAGGTCGATGCGGCGCGCGGCGTAGGCGAGCGGATCGCTGCCGAGGTCGCCGGCCGTGGCGTCCGGATCGATCGCGAGGTTCGACTCGTCGTCGTACGCGTAGGCGAGAAGAGGCTCGTTGCTGCGCGCGGCGATCTTCGCGAGTTCCTCGCGCTCGACCTCGGGCGCGAACGGCCGGTACGCGTACTCGATCGCCCAGTAGTCGTAGGGGCCGAGCGTGGTCATCGACAGCGACCCCTGCGGCTCGTCGCGCAGCGCGAGATTGATCGGCGTGTACTCCATCACCGAGCCCGTCAGGCCGTGCGTGCGGGTGAACTCGAGGTCGCCGAGCTGCGCCTGCGTGTAGACGGTCGAGGCGCGGAAGTTGTGCGTGAGCCCGAGCGCGTGGCCGACCTCGTGCATCGTGACTTCCTTCAGGTCGGACAGCACGAACGCCTCGGCCTCCGGGCTGTCGGGGGCGACGACGCCGCGCGCGGCGAGGAGGTCCGCGGCGAAGCCCCGGTCCTCGGCGATGAAGTCCTCGATCATGCACTGCTCGCCGCTGCCCTGCGGAAAGCCGAGCGGAGAGGCGGGCGCCGCCTTCGACGGGACCGAGGCGTCGGCGAGCCGGTAACGCGCGTTGCGCAGCCGGACCGGGTCGATGCCGATGTCCGCGTCGAGGATCTCGCCGGTGCGCGGGTCGGCCTGCGAGGGCCCGATGCCACCGAAGGCCGGACGCGCGGTCGTCATCCAGCGGATCGACGCGTGCCGCGCGTCGAGCGTGTCGAAGTCGGCGTCGTCGGGCTGGATCTTCGCCTGCACCGCGTCGCGGAAGCCGATGCGTTCGAACGCCTTGTTCCACTCCAGCACGCCGGCGACGATGGCGTCGCGGTAGCGCAGCGGCACGTTGCGGTCGATCCAGAATACGATCGGCTGCTTCGGCTCGGAGAGCGGCGCCGCCGGATCCTTCTTTTCCAGGCGCCAGCGCTTGACGAAGCTCACCCGCGGCGTGAGCGCGAGGTTGTCGGAGTAGTCGAAGCGCGAGACGGTGAAGAAGCCGGCGCGCGCGTCGGCCGCGCGCGGCCGCATCGGTTCGTCGGGAAGCTTCGCCAGGTTGTACTGGAAGCCGAGGAAGAGGCTGCGCGGATCGGGCAGCGTCGAAGGCACGCTCGGCGCCGGCGCGCCGGGCGTCGGCACCGGCGGAGGCTGCACGAGCCTCGGCACCGCATAGTGCGCGTTGACCAGCACGCCGAGCGCGTCGGGCGAGGTGCGCGTGCGCGCGATCGAGCTGTTGCGAGCGTCGAATGCGTAGGGCTGCCGGTACGATCGGTCGAGCACCGCGTAGGCGCCGGGAATGTCGGCGAACAGCAGCGCGTTCAGCTCGACCAGCACGCTCTTGCGCTCGGGATGGGGCAGCGATGCGGCCGGCGCGGACGCGATCAGACTGTCGGAGAGCGCCTCGGCGACCGCGACCGCCTCCGGCGTCTTCGGCTGCGCGAAGAACTGTTCGTTCCGCGCCACCAGCTGCACGGTGTTGCCGATCCTGCGGAACTCCGCGAGGTGGGAGCGGCCCATCAGGCCGCCGAACAGGAACCGCTCGCCGATGCCGGTCTCGAGGTTCACCGAGAAGAACATCGGCTTGCCGAACGCGTCGGGCGCGATCTCGATCCACGCCTTCTCGTCCTTGGTCCAGACCGTGAAGAGGCCCTTCGATTCCTTCGCGTCCTTGATCACGTCCGCGAACGGGCGTGCGGGCGGCGTGGGCGGACTTCCGGGGGCCGCTGCGGTGGCCGCGCCCGCGTTGCCAGGACGGGCGCCCGTCGCCGGAGGCGACC
>DAOMBL010000326.1:0-4637 GCA_035427325.1 Casimicrobiaceae bacterium | reverse complement strand
GTCGGGCTGAAGCCCGACCCACAGCTGTGTTGCCGCATCCTGTCGGGCTGAAGCCCGACCCACAGCACGACGCGCTGGTCGGGCCGAAGCCCGGTCCACGCGCGGGTCAGCCGCGCCCGAACAACCGGCCGACGATTCCGCGCGAAGGCGCCGCGAATCCCGGGCGCAGCGCGGGTGCCGGAGCAATGTCGGCGGGCCGCCGGTTGTCGAGAATCGCCTGCGGACGGGAGACGACCAGGCGTTCCGCCTCCTCCTCGCCCACGATGCGTACGGCGGCGCGCCGGCCCTCGGCGAGCCTCGGGGCGCGATGGCGCACGCCGTGGGCGTCGGTGGCGAGGAGGTGCACGAGACCGTCGCGCAGCATCCTTTCGCCCATGCGCTGCGCGGTCCTGCCGAAGTGGCCGACGAGGCTCCCCGCCGTCACCTGCATCCAGACGCCGCCTCGCACGAGCGCCGCGAACATCGCGTAATGGGTCTCGATCCATGCGAGCCGCTCGGGGTGCGTGATCACCGGCACGTATCCGGCGGCGACGAACTCGAACACGGCTTCGGCGAATCGCGGCGTCGCCACCGTGTGCGACGGCTCGACCAGCAGGTAGCGGCCGTCGGCGATCGTCGGCGCGGTCCTCGCCGCGATCCGGCCGAGGAGTTCTGGCGTGAGATGCGCGTCCGCGCCGAAAGTGAGCCGCAACGGAATGCCTTCGTCGTCCAGGCGTCGCTGCAATGCGGCGACGCGCGCGACGATCCCCGCGCGGTCGTTCTCGTAGAACCCTGGATAGATGTGCGGGGTGCACGCGATCGTGCGGATCCCGTCGGCGACGGCGATCCGCGCCATCTCGAGCGCAACCGCCTCGTCGGCGGCTCCGTCGTCGATCGCGGGCAGCAGGTGGCAGTGGAGATCGATCACGGTGCGCCGCCCGGGCCTTCCGCGGTGCGCCGGGCGCCGGCCGAGCCTTCGCGTGCCACCTCGGGCACCCCCGGATGGAGCAGCACGCCGAAGAGCACCGCGAACCACAGCGCGTTGCCCGGCATGCGCAGCGCGAAATCGAATGCGCTGTGCAGCGCGAGCGGCAGCATGCCGACGCCGGCGGCGATCTGCAGCAGCGTGAAGCTTCGTGCGCTCGCGCGCGCCAGGAGCGAGGCCATCCGCGACGCCCACGTCGCGACGAGGAGCGCAACCGCGATCGCGCCGGCGAGCCCGAGTTCCAGGAACGCCTGCAGGTAGTCGTTGTGCGCGAAGTCGACGTAGCCGCCGAACGCGCCGGCCTGGTATCGCGGGAAGACGGTCGCGAAGGTCGACATCCCGCTGCCGAACGGCAGGAAGTCGACGGCGGCCCGGAGCGTCGCCGCGTAGAGCGCGAAGCGCCCGTCGCCGGAGAGTTCGAGCGCGTCGGGCGCGAATCGGTCGAGCACCGGCGCGAGCCCGATCCCCGCGGCGAGCGCGAACCCGGCGAGCAGGAGCGCGACGACGATCCCGCGGGCGCGCCGGGCGGATCCTCGCCCCGGCACCAGCAGCAGCGCGGTCATCGCGAGGCCGACGAGCGCGGTGGCGATGCCCGCGCGCGACGCGGTGAACACGAGGCCGAGCAGCACGACGATCGCGCACGCGAACAGCAGTGCGCGCTGCGCGACCGCATTGGCGTCGCCGGCCCGGCCGCGCAACGCTTCGTGCCGGCTCCGGCGCGCGCGGTAGGTGACGAGTCCCACGATCACCGGCAACGCCATCGCGAGCAGCGCGGCGAGGTGATTGCGATTGACGAAGGTGCCGGTCGCCATGCCTCCGCCGTGGGTGTTGCCGAAGTTGAACGGCGAGGACGCGCCGGTGGCGACCTGCAGGAGGCCCAGCACGCCCTCGAATCCCGCCATCACCGCCATCGCCGTCAGCAGCCACACGACCTGCACCGGAGCGAGCGTCCGCACGGCGAGCATCGCGGCGAGCGGGGGCAGCAGCGCAAGCGCGCCGTACTCGGTGGACGGCGGATCGACCGAGATCGCGCGCGGCGCGCGCGCGGCGCCCTCCGCCGCGAATCGTTCGAGCACGTCGGCGTAGGGGGCGTGGCCCGGCAATGCGCTCCAGAACGCCGCCGGCAGCGGGACGAGTTGCACGATCGGCCACGCGAGGAGGATCGCGATCGCGGCGACGAGCGTCCCCGGCAGCGGTGCAATCGCGTGCCCGCGAACGCGTCGCAGCGCGAGCACGAGCAGGAAGCCGATCGCCGCGAGTTCGAGCGCGAGGAGCGGCAACGCCCGGTTGCCGCCACGGTAGAGCGGCGAGGCGAGCGCGAACAGCGCGAACGCCCAAAAAAACGTGGAGCCCGCAGGCTCCACATCGTCGAACCGCGAGCCGGTTGCCGTCGCGATCAGTTGGGGCTCACCGACACGCTGGGATTGTTCCGGAACGTCTCGTAGACGCCGTAGCCCAGGCCGGCGCCGATCAACACCACCGGCGCCACCGCCAGACCGATCGGGACGCCCGCTGCACCGGTCGCCGCCGTCGTCGTCGCAGGAACGATCGTGCTCACTTCGGAGAGGAGCGCGCCGCACTCGCCCACGCGCACGGTGAAGCGCTGGTTCGCCGTCAGCCGGATGTCGCAGCCGACGTCGTAGTTGATCGTCACCTTGCCGCCGGACATCGTGATCACGCGCGCGCCGGCGGGCACACGCTGGTCGTTGACGGCGGCCACCATGCCGTCGCCCTGGCTCACCATCACGTTGCCCTCGAGATTGGAGAGCCGCGCGATCGTTCCGCCCTGCTGTGCGGCGGCCGACGTGGCGCCGAGCGCCGCCGACATCGCCAGGACCGAGAGAAACGCCCGTGAATTCATGGATTTGGCCTGTCTTTCCGCGCCGGACCCGGCCGGGCCGGTGCGCTTTGGAGCCATTATCGCCGACGCCGCCCCCCGCTAGTCAAGGCTCCGGATGCGGAAGTCGTCGAACCAGACGACTCCGTCGAGCCGGGCCGCAACATTTCCGGGCGTCTCGGCGTCCGCCTTGGGGTTGGCGAGTTCCAGCCTCAGCAGCTGTACCGGACAGTCCTTCGGAACCGCGAACGCCAGGTCCCAGCCCTCCCAGGCCGAACGTCCCCGGAAAGGCTCGGTCCGGACGAGCTGGCGCTCGCCCGCGCCCGGAAGCGGCAGGCAGTAGAGTCCCCACTGGACGCCGAGCCAGGTCTGGAGCCGTTCGGCGCGTCCTCGACCCTCGAACCGGTAGCGACCCGGCGGGAGCATCAGGTTCTGCTGCACCGGAGACCCGGACCAGCGGGCGTCGACGAACTCGATGGCGAGGGCGCGCCGGTCGCTGGCACCGCCGCCCGCCCGCACCTCGGCCAGCACGCCGTTGCGCCTGGGCGTCGTCCAGTCGAAGCCGAGGTTCGAGACCGGCCAGCCGCACTCGCCGTTGCACACGTAGCCGACGCGCTGACGATGTTCCGGAGGCAGGCTGTTGAGCCCCGCCTGGTAGGCGCGCGCCCAGTGTCCGTCGTGCGCGAGCCGGTCGATCACGCAGCGTCGCTCCGAGGCGCCCGCGTTGCCGGCCGCCGCGCGAGCGACGAAGACCTGCTCGACCGCATCGACCTTCGCGGCGTTCCTGCACGCGTGGTCGAAGAACGCGCCCCACCACGGCGGGTTCGCGCGCGCGATCGCGGCGAACGCTCCCGCGTGCGCTCCGCCGTCGAGCATCGCCGTGAACGCCGGCCACAGCTTGCCCCACGCATCGGGATAGAGGTCGGCCACGCGCTGCAACGTCTCGAGCGCTCCGGACTCGTCGCCCGTGCGCAGCGCGAACGCTCCCGCTTCGAGGAGCGTCTGCCGGTCGGAGGGCGCGAGCCGCAGCGCCTCGGTCATCGCCGCGCGCGCGCCCGCAGCGTCGCCTTCGCGTTCGAGCGCGAGCGCGAGGACGGTGAGCGCGGCGTGGTCGGCGGGCTGCTGCGCGAGGCGAGCGCGCCACGGCGCGTCGGGCGATGCGCCGGAGGCGGGCGGCGGCGCCCTGCCGCCGGTCGTCGCATACCCGCCGCCGAGCCAGGCGTCGGCGCCGAGGACGATCGCGCGCCACGCGAGCACGAGCGCGACGAACATCGCCGCCGCCTGCAGCGCGCGCGTCGTGCCCCGGTTCCCGACGGTCGTGTCGGCCGGGCTCACGGCGCGCCCGGGCGCTGGTCGAGGCGCGTGATCACGAGCCGGCCGTCGCGCCGCACGAGTTCCATGTCGACGCTCATGCGCTCTTCGTGCTCGCGTCCGTCGCGCAATCCGACGCGCACCGCGATCTCGCCCTTCGCCTGCGCGGTGTCGCCGACGCGCCGCCAGTTCATCCGGACCACCTGCATGCGGCGCCACTCGGAGCGGCGGAACACGTCGTCGTACTCGCCGCGGATCGCCGCGCGGCCCTGATGCTGGTTCGCGCGCGCGTCTCGATCGAACAGCAGCGCGAACGCATCGGCGCGTCCGACATCTGATCCTCGGGATAGAGGAACGGCCCGTCCGGCACCCGCGCCGCCAGCGCACGGCGCAGATCGGCCACGCCGTCACCGGTCAGCGCCGAAACCATGAACGTCTCGACGAAGCGATGCCGCGCGTTGGCGGCCTGCGCCAGCGCCAGCTGCTGGAGGAAGAGGTCGTGGAGTTTGACCTATATGATCGCAT
>DAOMBL010000325.1:0-4645 GCA_035427325.1 Casimicrobiaceae bacterium | reverse complement strand
GGAGATCGCGCGAGCCGAAGTCGGCGCGGGAGGTCCCCCTGCGTCCCGAGAAGAGGCGGCGGCCGCTCATCGCGCGATGCTCACAGCGTCGAAGAGGAAGCGGTCGGCCGCTGCGGCCACTGCAGCACGACCGAGAGCGGCGGCCACAGGAGCGCCCCCACGATCGGCGGCACCGCGTAGGTCCACCGCGGCAGAGGTGCGCCTCCGATCATGCGCGCGACGAGCACGAGCCCCGCGCAGGCGAGGAGGAGCGCCGCGACCTGCACCGCCTGCTGCCAGAGCGGGAATCGCAGGACGCGCCGGCGGAAGAACTCCGCGGCGTAGGCGAGCACCGCATAGGCGAGCGCATGCTGGCCGAACAGCGTCGCGTCGGCGACGTCCATCACGACCCCGAGCGTCCACGCGACGCCGACGCCGACGTAGCGCGGTGCCTGGATGCACCAGTAGAGCAGCACCAGCGCGACGAAGTCGGGCCGCAGCGCGAGCGCCACGCCCGAGGTCGGCAGCGTGTTGGCGAGGAGCGCGAGCGCGAGCGTCAGCACGACGAACCACGGCTTCGCCGGCTTGAGGATCTCCTCGGGCCGGGCCGGCGTGAACGGCGGGACGCGTGCGGCGAGCCTCATCCGCCTCTCCGTGCCTTGGCGCGCGAGCCCTTGCGCGCGGATTCCGCGCCGGCGGGCTCCTCGGGGCGCGGCGGTAGCGCCGCCGGGGGTGCGAGCACGAGCAGCGACTCGCTCCGGTCGACGCCACCGAGCGGAGAGGTGGTGATGCGCGCGAACATCCGGCCGTTGTCGCGGTCCACCTCCATCACCTGGGCGACCGCGAGGCCCGCCGGATAGGTGCCGTCGAGCCCGGAGGTCACCAGCCGGTCGCCCGCGCGGATGTCGGCGGACGGCGGCATGAAGCGAAGTTCCGGCGCGCGCCCGGTGCCGGAGCCGTAGAGCACGCTTCGCACGCCGCTGCGCTCGACCTTCACCGGGACCGCGTGGTCCTTGTCGGTGACGAGCGTCACCTCCGCGATCGTCGGATGCACGCGCGTGACCTGGCCCACGACGCCGCTCTCGTCGATCACCGCGCTGCCAGGAACCAGTCCGGCCTCCGCTCCGGGATGCACGAACAGCTTCTGCGAGAACGGGTCGCGCCCGGCGTAGAGCACGTGCACGATCACGGAGCCGGGGGCGTCCTGCTCGCGAATTCCGGCGAGGGCCTTGAGTTTCGCGCTCTCGGCGCGCGCGGCCTCGTACCCCTGCGCCGCGGGTGCCTGTGCGATCAGGTCGCGCTTGAGGCGCGCGTTCTCCGCCTCGAGGTCGCGCTTGCTCGCGAAGTAGGCCCCGAGTTCGTCCAGGGCCTGGCCGGGCATGCGCACGAGGCGCTGCAGCGGGAACAGCACGATGCCCGCGGTGTGACGCACGTCCTCGAGCGTCCGGTAGCGCGCGTCGACGAACATGAGCACGATCGACGCGAAGCCGAAGAACGCGAGCCGCGCGAGCGGCGAAGGCCCGCGGTGGAAGAACGGCGGCGATTCGGCGGGGATGGGGCGCATGCCGGGGTCAGTCTGGGGTCAGAGCCGCAATTCGGCCAAATGGGGTCGGCCAAATGGGGTCAGAGCCGCAATTCGGGACCGGCGTTCGCTCGTACCGTCTCATTGGCCGGTCCCGAATTGCGGCTCTGAACCCATTTAGCCGAAGTGCGGCTCTGACCCCAAACTGTCCGCCCGGCTCAAAACCCATTTCCGTCCGCGGACACATCGTACCCCCTCTGCGTGCCCCCGAGACATACGGCTCTGACCCCAATTTCAGTCCGACGTGAAGATCGTCTGCAGCTTGTCCATGTTCTCGAGCGCCCGGCCGCAGCCGCGCACCACGCAGGTGAGCGGATCCTCGGCGACGATCACCGGCAATCCGGTCTCTTCCATCAGCAACCGGTCGAGGTCGCGAAGGAGCGCGCCGCCTCCGGTCAACGCCATGCCGCGCTCCGCGATGTCGGCGCCGAGTTCGGGCGGCGTGCGCTCGAGCGCGCTCTTCACCGCCGAGACGATGCTGTTCAGCGGATCGGTGAGCGCCTCGAGGATCTCGTTGGAGGACACGGTGAAGCTGCGCGGGATGCCCTCGGCGAGGTTGCGGCCCTTCACCTCCATCTCGCGCACTTCGGAGCCGGGGAACGCGCTGCCGATCGTCTTCTTGATCTGCTCGGCGGTGGTCTCGCCGATCAGCATGCCGTAGTTGCGGCGGATGTAGTTGACGATCGACTCGTCGAACTTGTCGCCGCCGACGCGCACGCTGCCCGAGTACACCATGCCGCCCAGCGAGATCACGCCGACCTCGGTCGTGCCGCCGCCGATGTCGACGACCATCGAACCGGTCGCGTCCGAGATCGGCAGATCGGCGCCGATCGCGGCCGCCATCGGCTCCTCGATCAGGTAGACCTTCGACGCGCCCGCGCCGAGCGCGGACTCGCGGATCGCGCGCCGCTCGACCTGCGTCGAGCCGCAGGGCACGCAGATGATGATGCGCGGGGAGGGCGAGAACAGCCGCGAGTCGAGCACCTTCTTGATGAACTGCTTCAGCATCTGCTCGGTCACGGTGAAGTCGGCGATGACGCCGTCCTTCATCGGACGGATCGCGGTGATGTTGCCCGGCGTGCGCCCGAGCATCTGCTTCGCCGCGAGGCCGACCTCCTGGATCACCTTCTTGCCGTTGGGGCCGCCTTCCTGGCGGATCGCGACCACCGACGGCTCGTCGAGCACGATGCCGCGGCCGCGCACGTAGATCAGCGTGTTCGCGGTGCCGAGGTCGATCGCGAGGTCGGTGGAGAAATAGCCTTTGAAGAACTCGAACATGGACCGGGCGTCTTTCGTGCTGGGCCCGCCGGGCGGCCTTCGGGGGATCCGTGGGGCGGCAGCGTCCAGGCTGGTCGGCTATGATACTCTAGCCATCTGGGCTACCGTACTGAAAACGTGCGGTTTTCCGGCGTTTGTGCGGCGCGCCATCCCGCCGCCGCCCCGGGACCCGGACCCGCCCGCCCCGAAGCCCCCGATGAAGCTCACGCTCGACGACATCTCGCGCATCGCCTCGCTCGCGCGGATCGAGATCGACGCGCAGGCGGCCCGCGAGGTGCACGCGAAGCTCGAGGCGATCTTCGCGATGATCGACGAGCTCCAGGCGGTCGACACGACGGGCGTCGAGCCGATGGCGCACGCCCAGGACGTGGTGCTCGCGCTGCGCGAGGATCGCGTGACCGAGGTCGACCAGCGGGCGCGCTTCCAGCAGGTGGCGCCCGCGGTCGAGGACGGGCTCTACCTCGTCCCGCGCGTGGTCGAAGGAGCGCGGCCGACACCGTCGCCGGATGCTGTGCGCGCCTCGCCGCGCGCGAGGTCTCGGCGGTCGAACTCGCGCACGAGGCGCTCGACAGGATCGCGAGGCTCGGTCCGGCGCTCAACGCGTTCGTGACGGTCGACGTCGAAGGCGCACTCGCGCAGGCGCGCGCGGCCGACGCGGCGCGCTCGCGCGGCGAGGGCGGTCCGCTCGCCGGCGTGCCGATCGCGCACAAGGACGTGTTCATGACCGCGGGGCTCCGCACCACGTGCAGTTCGCGCATGCTGGAGCGGTTCGTCGCGCCCTACGACGCCCACGTCGTCGAGGCGCTGAAGCGCGCGGGCACCGTCCTCGTCGGCAAGACGAACATGGACGAGTTCGCGATGGGCTCGTCGAACGAGACCTCGTACTTCGGGCCGGTGAGGAATCCCTGGAACCCGGAGTACGTCCCCGGCGGCAGTTCGGGCGGCTCGGCGGCCGCGGTCGCCGCGCGGCTCGTGCCGGGGGCGACCGGCACCGACACCGGCGGCTCGATCCGCCAGCCGGCGTCGCTGTCGGGCATCTGCGGGCTGAAGCCCACCTACGGCATCGCCTCGCGCTACGGACTCATCGCGTTCGCCTCGAGCCTCGACACGCCGGGCGTGTTCGCGCAGACGGCCGAGGACTGCGCGCTGCTGCTCAACGCGATGGCCGGCCACGACCCGCGCGACGCGACCTCCCTCGACCGCCCGCGCGAGGACTACGCGCGCGAACTCCGTGCGCTCGGAGGCGCGAGAGCGCTCGACGGATTGCGCATCGGCCTGCCGAACGAGTACTTCGGAGCGGGCAACGACCCCGAGGTCGCCGCCGCGGTCGAGGCCGCGCTCGCGGAGTTCCGCCGCCTCGGCGCGCGCACCGTGGCGATCGAGCTGCCCGCGGTGAAGCTGTCGGTGCCGGTCTACTACGTGATCGCGCCCGCGGAGGCGTCGTCGAACCTCTCGCGCTTCGACGGCGTGCGCTACGGCCACCGCGCCGCGCGCTACGACGACCTCGACGACATGTACCGCAAGACCCGCGCCGAGGGATTCGGCGCGGAGGTGAAGCGCCGCATCCTCGTGGGGACCTACGTGCTGTCGCACGGGTACTACGACGCCTACTACCTGAAGGCGCAGAAGGTGCGCCGGCTGATCGCCGACGACTTCGCCACCGCCTTCGCGCAATGCGACCTGATTGCCGGTCCCACCTCGCCCACGGTGGCCTTCGCGCTGGGCGCCAAGTCCGCCGATCCGGTGCAGATGTACCTGTCGGACATCTACACCATCGCCGCCAACCTGGCGGGCCTGCCCGGCATG
>DAOMBL010000324.1:0-4698 GCA_035427325.1 Casimicrobiaceae bacterium | reverse complement strand
CATGCCGCCGGCGAGCGTGAACGCATCGACGAACCGTCCGCCGAGGAGCGCCGCGCCTGCGAGCCACGTGACCACCGCCGACCAGCGGAACCAGAAGAGCGCGCGCGGCGCGACGTGGCGCACGATGCCCGTCGCCGGCTGGTCGGCCGAAGCCGCCTGCAGTGCCGGGCCCTGCACGAGCACGAAGTAGTAGAGCAGGCCGAGCCACATGATCCCGGCGACGAAGTGGACGAAGCGCGCGAGTGCGGCGACGGGTTCCATCGGGGAGGGCGAGGGTCAGGCCGCGAGTGCCCGCACGATCACATGGAGGACCGCGGTGAGGAGGATGCCGCAGACGAGCGTCGCGGCGAGGGAATCGAGCGGATTTCTCATCGGTGCACCGCATCCGGCCTGGCTCGGTTCGCCGGTCCGGGACGACGTCCGTGGCCCGAACGACCGGCCGCGCGGAATGTCGGGATCCGTCCGACGCCCGCGTGAGCGTACACCCCGGCGACCGCGCCCGCGAGGGGTGTCGTATCATGTACGGCTCGTTTCGACCGCCCGCCAACCGAGGCCAGCCATGCACACGCTCCCGCCGCTCCCCTACGCCGACAACGCCCTCGACCCGGTGATCTCGGCCAACACGATCTCGTTCCACTACGGCAAGCACCACAAGACCTACGTCGACAACCTGAACAACCTCGCCAAGGGCACCGAGTTCGAGGGGAAGTCGCTGGAGGCGATCGTCCAGGCGACCGCCGGCAAGGCCGACAAGGCCGGCTTGTTCAACAATGCCGCGCAGATCTGGAACCACACGTTCTACTGGCACAGCATGAAACACGGTGGCGGGGGCAAGCCCGGTGCGAAGCTGGCCTCGATGATCGACGCCTCGTTCGGCAGTTTCGACGAGTTCCGCAAGCAGTTCTCGGCGACCACGGTCTCGCAGTTCGGTTCCGGCTGGGGCTGGCTCGTCGCCGAGGGCGGCGCGCTCAAGGTGGTGAAGACCGCGAACGCGGAAGTGCCGTTCACGAAGGGTCAGAAGCCGCTCCTCACGATCGACGTCTGGGAGCACGCCTACTACCTCGACCACCAGAACAAGCGCGCGGCGTACGTGGACGCGGTCATCGACAAGCTCCTGAACTGGGGGTTCGCCGAAGAGAACCTCGCGCGCGGATGACGCGGACGGGTCGGAGCGCCCCGCGCGCGCGGGTTGTCCCCGGGGCGACCGCGGGACGATAATCGGGGGCCCCTTCGGGGGCCCCGACGTTTTCACGAGCCAGGCCCGGGATGGCGCTGTTCTCCAAACCGCCGATCAAGAAGTCCCCGCCTCCGCCACCCGTGGCGCGGCCGGTGCCGCCTGCGCCGAAGCGCCCGTCGGCGCACGAACTCGCATCGCAGGCTCAGGGCCGCACCTCGGAACCCGAGCGCCCGCCGGCCGAGCCGGCGGGCCACGACATCACGCTGTCCGGGGCGAGCTTCCTCGACACCGGGCGCGACCAGCCGGGCTTCGAGGTCGTGCAGGCGAATCCCGGCCTGTGCGCGGTGCTCGAGAATGCCGCCCTGCTGTTTGCGAGCGGCCAGGCGGCTCCCGCGCGAGCGCTGCTCGAACAGGGAGTGGTCGACGACCACGACACCAAGCTCTCGCAACTCGCCTGGCTCGCGCTCTTCGACCTCCTGCAGCGCGCCGGCGACCGCGCGGCTTTCGACCAGTTCGCGCTCCAGTACGTCGTCGCCTTCGAGAGCTCGGCTCCTTCGTGGGAGCGTTCGGCGGACAAGCCACAGGCCGCGAAGACCGGGCAGGGCGGCTACGTCGCCATCAGCGGCAAGCTCACCGGCGCGTCCGCGGCCCAGGTCGACGGCCTGCGCCGCGCGATCGACAAGGGAATGACCCAGGCCCGCGTCGACCTCGCGCAGGTCTCCGGCTTCGACGACGAGGGCGCCAGGCTCCTCGCGAACGCGCTCGCGGCGGCGCGCAGGCGCGCATGCCCGCTCTCCGTCCAGCGGCCCGAGAAACTGCGCGGCTGGCTCGCCGCGGCGGTGAAGCAGGGCGCCGCGGGTGGCGAGGGCGCGTGGCTCCTCGCGCTCGAACTCCTGCAGTGGCAGCAGGAGCGCGACGCGTTCGAGAACCTCGCGGTCGACTACGCGGTCGCCTTCGAATTGTCGCCGCCCTCGTGGGAGCCGCCTCCCGCACCGCCTGCGCCGCCCGCCGCGCCGCAGGAGGCCGCCGGCGCGGAAACCTCGGAAGGCGAGGCGTTGCCGCTCGATGCCGAGATGCTCGTGTGGCAAGGCGTCCTGGCGGGCGCCGCGCTGCCGCAGCTCGCGAAGCTCGCCGAGTACGCGCAGGGCCGCGCGATCGTGCCGGTCGACATGTCATCGGTCGAGCGCGTCGATTTCGTCTGCGCCGGCGCCCTGCTGAACGCCATCAACCGCATCGAGGCGCAGCGCAAGTCCGTCCAGATCGTCGGGGCCACGCCGATCGTCCGCGCGCTGCTGCTGCTCATCGGAATTTCGCCCCGGCACTTCGTCAAGAAGGCACAGTAGCAAGACAGGGTCAGACTCGACTTCTCCGGATGTCCGCCCGCGAACGGCGTGCGTGCGTCGAAAGTCGAGTCTGACCCTGTTTTGCACCAGGCCATGGAACCCTTTCACGGCACCACGATCCTGTCGGTCCGGCGCGACGGAGCCGTCGCGCTGGGCGGTGACGGCCAGGTCACGCTCGGTGCCATCGTGGTCAAGGCGACCGCGCGCAAGGTGCGCCGCCTCTACCACGACAAGGTGCTGGCGGGCTTCGCAGGCGCGACCGCCGACGCGTTCACGCTGTTCGAGCGCTTCGAGGGCAAGCTCGAGAAGCACCAGGGCCACCTGACGCGCGCCGCCGTCGAACTCGCCAAGGATTGGCGCTCCGATCGCATCCTGCGTCGGCTCGAGGCGATGCTCGCGATCGCGGATGCGTCGGCCTCGCTGGTGATCACCGGCAACGGCGACGTGCTGGAACCCGAGCACGGGATCGTCGCGATCGGCTCGGGCGGCGCGTACGCACAGGCGGCGGCACGGGCCTTGCTGGTCCACAGTTCCCTGTCGGCGGGCGAGATCGTCAAGGAGGCGCTCACGATCGCCGGCGAGTTGTGCATCTACACCAACCAGAACCACGTGATCGAGACCCTGTGATGGCCGGGCAGACGCGGACGGATCCGCGCGACGCGATGCGCCGCGACGTTCTCATCGCCGGGGCGGGCCTTCCGGGCCTCGCCGCGGCGGTGGCGATCGCCCGGTCCGGCCTGTCGGTGGCGCTCGCCGATCGGCACGCGGTCGCCGCGCCGGAACATCCGCCCGAAACCTGGGATTCGCGGATCTATGCGATCAGTCCGGGGAGCGCCGCGTTCCTGCGCTCGCTGGGCGCCTGGCAGGCGCTGCCGCACGATCGCCTGGCGCCGGTCGAGTCGATGGCGATCGAGGGCGACCGCGGCGCGAACCTCGGCTTCGACGCGTACGACCTCCACGAGCGCGCGCTCGCCTGGATCGTCGAGGAGCGGGCGCTCCGCGCCGCGCTGGTCGCCCTGGTGCACGACGCGGGCGTCGACGTGGTTGCGCCCGCGGCCTTCGCCTCGCTCGAGTGGTCGGCCGCCTCCGGCGCGCTCGCGCTCGAAGACGGGCGCCGGATCGACGCCGCGCTGGTGGTCGGCGCCGATGGCCTGCGTTCGTGGGTGCGGGCGTCGGCGGGCATTCGTGCGGAGCCGCGCCCCTACGGCCAGACCGCGGTCGTCGCAAACTTCGCGACCGAATTCGCCCATCGTGGCGTCGCGTCCCAGTGGTTCATGCCCGACGGGGGCGTGCTCGCCTGGCTGCCGCTTCCGGGCCATCGCATCTCGATCGTCTGGTCGGCGCCCGCGGCCCTGGCCGACGAGCTGGCGTCGTTGCCTCCGGAAGGCCTCGCGGACCGGGTTGCCGACGCCGGAGGGCGCAGGCTCGGTCGCCTGGAGGTCGTGACCCCGGCGGCGCGGTTTCCGCTCCACTTCCTGCGCCTGCCCGCGGTCGTCGCCCATCGGCTGGCGCTCGTCGGCGACGCTGCCCACGGGGTCCACCCGCTCGCCGGTCAGGGCGTGAACCTCGGTTTCGGGGACGCCCAGGCGCTCGCCGGCGTGCTGGCCGCCCGCGGACCGGTCGCCGATCCCGGTGCGCCGATCCTTCTCGAGCGCTATGCACGGCGTCGCGCCGGTCCGGTCCTGGCGATGCAGGCGGTGACCGACGGCCTCGCCCGCCTGTTCGGCGCCCGGGCGCCGGGAGTCGCGGCCCTGCGCAACCTTGGCCTGGCGGCGGTGTCCAACCTCCCGCCCGTTCGGGCGGCGCTGGCACGGCCCGCGCTGCGCTGAACCGAATCCCATTCCCCCGGAATCCCAACCTCGCGGAGTCCCCATGCCGTCTACCCTCTCCCTGGCCCGGCTCGCCCGACCTTCGCTGCCGCTCCTCCTGGCGGCGCTGACCGCCGGGACGGCCCTCGCCCAGTCGCCCGCCCCCGCAGCGGCGGCCTCGCCCGATGTCGCCGCGCTTCGCAAGGTCCTGTCCGAGCGCTTCCCCGGCGCCGAGATCGGCGCGATCACCCGGACGAACTACCTGGGCGGCCTCTACGAGGTGCAGTGCGACGACTGCCTCGTCTACACCGACGCGAAGGCGAACCACGTGCTGGTCGGAGCGCTGTGGGACTCGGTCGCTAAGACAAAC
>DAOMBL010000323.1:0-4699 GCA_035427325.1 Casimicrobiaceae bacterium | reverse complement strand
CCGGTACCTACGCGGTGCGGACGATCAGCGGCTTCTCGGGCAATGCCACGCAGTATCCGCTCGCGGGCTACACCCCCACCGGCGTGGTCAACTTCAATTACCGCGTCACCGGCAACCTGACGCCGGGCAAGATGTACTACCTCAACATCTATGCGCCCAACGGCGCCGGCATCATCGGCTCGCTGCCCGACGTCACCCAGTAGCGGCTCCTTCCGGGGGCCCGCCCCCGAATGGCAGCAAGCGCCGCCCCGCCTCGTGCGGGGCGGCGTCGTTTCGGACTGGTAGAATTGCGGTTTTGCCCATGATGCTCCATCAAATCGTCGCGGCCGTCGCCGCGGCCCTGGCGATGTCCGCCTGGGCCCAGATCACCGTGCCCGGCCTCACGAAGCCCGCCACCGGCACGCCCGGCACGGGCATCCCGGCCGCCGCCGCGAGCCTCCCGCCCGACGCGGTGCTCGCCGAGCGCGGCCCCGCGAAGGTGACGCGCGCCGACTACGAACTGGAACTCACACGCCTGCCGCCCGACCTGCGCGGCGGATTCGCGACCAGCGAGAAGCGCGTCGCCGACCTGCTGACCCGCATGCTCGTCACCAAGGAACTCGCGATCGAGGCCGAGGAGACCGGCGTGGCGCGCGAGCCGTACAACGCGGCGCGCCTCGCCTACGAGCTGGAACGCGCGAAGGCGCAGCTCCGCGTCGCGCAGCTCGAGAAGGAAGCCGGCGACGCGTTCGAGCGCGAGCGCGCGAATTTCGAAAAGCGCGCGCGGGAGATCTACCGGACGCAGCCGCAGCGCTTCACCGAGCCCGAACGCGTGCAGGCATCGCACATCCTGTTCCTCGCCCAGAAGCACGGCGCCGACGAGGCGATGGCGCTCGCGGTCAAGGCCCGCGCGCGGGTCGCCGCCGGCGAGAGTTTCGCGAAGGTCGCGTCCGAACTCTCCGAGGATCCCGGAACGCGTCAGGAGGGCGGCAAGCTGCCGCCGTTCGCGCGCGGCGAAATGGACTCCGCGTTCGAGAAGGCCGCGTTCTCGCTCGCCCCCGGCGAACTCTCGCAGCCCGTCGTCTCGCAGTTCGGCGCGCACCTGATCCTGGTGGCCTCGCGCACGCCCGAGCGCCGCGAGAGCTGGGAGGAGACCGGGCCGAAGATCATGGCCGAACTGCGCGAGGGGTACGTCAAGGCGCAGCGCGACGGACGGCTCGAGGCGATGCAGGCGTCCGCGTACGCGGCGGTCCAGATGGACAAGGTGAAGCTGTTTGTCCTCGAACAGCCGTCGGAGCAGGAATTCCTGCGCCTGCAGCGCGAATCGATGCGCAACCGCGCCAGGCCCGCCGCCAAGCGCTGACCGCGCACGCGCGACGCGCGCGAGTCGAGCCGATGGGCGCCCCCGCGGATGCCGCCTCCCCGCGCCCGAACGCCGGTCCCGGCGAAGGCGCCATCGGTCGCGCGCTGTTCGTCCAGTTCTTCCGGCGCGAGGCGACGACGCGCTACCTGGGCAGCGTCAGCGGCCTCGCGTGGGCGCTCATCCATCCGGTCGCCCTGCTCGGCGTCTACCACTTCGTGTTCACGACGATCTTCCGGGCGACGAGTTCGGTGGGCACGTCGTTCCTCGCGTTCGTCGCGGTGGCGCTGTGGCCCTGGCTCGCGGCGCAGGAGGCGATCCAGCGCGCGGCGGTCTGCGTGCCCGCCTACGGCGGCCTGATCCGCAAGGTCGCGTTCCCGCACGAGGTCGTCGTGTACGCGTCGGTCGCGGCGACGCTCGCGATCCACTTCGTCGGCTACGTCGTCGTCCTCGCGGTGTTGCGCGCCGTGGGCAAGGAGGTCTGGCTCGTCGGCCTCGTGGCCGCCATTCCGCTGTGGATGATCATGGCGATCGCGGTGGCCGGGATCTCGCTCGCCCTCGCCTCGCTGCAGGTGTTCGTGCGCGACGTCGAGCACGTGCTGATGCCGGTGCTGATGATGCTCATGTACCTGACGCCGATCCTCTATCCGCTCGCGCTGGTGCCCGCGAACCTCCGCGGCTATGTCGCGGCGAATCCGTTCACCTGGCTCGTCGACCGCATGCGCGCGGCGCTGCTCGAGGGCCAGCTCGCGCCGCGGCTCTCGGATCTCGTCGCGCTCGCGGTCGCGGTGGCGATCTTCCTCGCCGGGCGCTGGATGTTCCGCCGGCTGTCGCCGCATTTCGAGGACTTCGTGTGACCGCGCCGCTCCTCGAACTCGAAGGCGTGGGCAAGGACTACGCGAAGGTCGAGTCGCGCGGCGGGCGTGTCGCGCTGGTCTGGAACCTCCTGCGGGGGCGCGGCATCGCGCGCGCGTTCACCGCGCTCGACGGCGTGTCGTTCGAGCTGCAGCGTGGCCAGTCGCTCGGTGTGATCGGCGAGAACGGCGCCGGCAAGTCCACGCTGCTGAAGGCGGTCGCGGGCATCATCACGCCGACGCGCGGGCGCGTCGCCGTGCGCGGTCGCGTGGGCGCGCTGCTCGAGCTGGGGTCGGGGTTCCACCCCGAGTACACCGGCGCGCAGAACATCGACCTCGCCGCGGCGCTGCTCGGCATCACGCCCGGCGAACTCGCGGAGAAGCGCGAGTCGATCGTGCGCTTCGCCGACCTCGGCGGGCACCTCGCGGAACCGATCAAGCACTACTCGTCGGGGATGGTGGTGCGGCTGGGCTTCGCCGTCTCCACCTCGCTGTCGCCCGACGTCCTGATCACCGACGAGGTGCTCGCGGTCGGCGACGAGGCGTTCCAGAAGAAGTGCATGGCGGGGAGGGAGAACTATCTCGCCGGCGGCGGCACGCTGCTGCTGTGCTCGCACAGCATGTACCACGTGCAGAAGCTCTGCCGCCACGCGATCTGGCTGCGCGGCGGCCGCGTCGAACGCTACGGGCCGGCGATGGACGTGACGCAGGCCTACCTCGCCTGGCACGAGGAGAAGGCGTCCGGCGTCGTGCAGCGCGCGGAGTCGCTGACCGCGGCTTCGACCGACACGCCGAGGGTGCGTTCGCTCTCGCTCGATCCCGGCGGGTCCGTGCGGATGGGCGCGTCGCTGACCGTGCGCGGCGAGGTGTTCTCGCCCGACGGCCGGCCGCCGGCGGTGCTCGTCGGCATCGTGCGCGCCGACGGCACGCCGGTCTACGGCGTGGCGACCGACATGGAGCGCGTCACGCTGCGGCAGGCGTCCGGCGACCGGTTCGCCTTCGGGCTCCGCCTGCCCGAACTCTCGATCCTGCCGGGCAAATACGTCGTGCGCGCGCACGCGCTCGACCCGGAGGGCATCTACCTGTTCGACCACGTCGAGACGCCGCTCACCGTCGCCGGCGACGCCCGGGAACTCGGCCTCGTCCGCCTGCCGCACGAGTGGCTCGACGCGGATCGGCGGCCCTGACGGGCGGGAATGCGTGGCGGGGACGATTGGGCGCGGCGTGCCGCGCGCGGGCGGCCGGAGTGGACGATCGGATAAAATGAACGGCTCCGGCGCGCATCGACCGGCGCCGCGCGTCGTCCATGTCCGATTCCCTGACGTTCACAGGCGAGCGCTTCGTCCCCGGCATCGAGGGCGAGATCGTCTACGAGCACGTCCACCGCTACGCGTTCGCGCGTCGCTACGTGGCAGGGAGGCGGGTGCTCGACGTCGCGTGCGGCGAGGGCTACGGCAGCGCGATCCTGGCCGGGGGCGCCGCTTCGGTCGTCGGCGTCGACATCGACGCCGCGGCCGTGGCCCACGCGAATGCGGCCTATGCCGGGCACCGCAATCTCGCGTTTCGCGAAGGGTCCGCGACCGCGCTCCCGATCGAGGCCGCCAGCGTCGACGTCGTGGTGTCGTTCGAGACGATCGAGCACCTCGCGTCCGATGACCAGCCGCGGATGCTCGCCGAGTTCGCGCGCGTGCTCGTCGACGACGGCATCCTCGTGCTCTCCGCTCCCAACCGTCCCGAGTACTCGGAGTCGCGCGGCTACGTGAATCCGTTCCACCGGCACGAGCACGACCGGGCCGAACTCGAGCGCCTGCTCGACGTTCGGTTTCCCGCGCGCCGCTGGCACGCCCAGCGCGTCTGGCTGGGGTCGGTGCTGTGGCGCGAGGAGGGCGGTCCCGACGTCGAGGCCTTCGCAGGCGACGCGTCGCGGGTGGTTCCCGCGTCGGTGCCTCCGGCGATGTACTTCGTCGTCGTCGCGGCGCGCCGCGCGAGCGCGCTCCCCGCGCCCGCCCCCGCGATCTCGCTGTTCTCGGACGCGAAGGAGACCGAGCTGCGACGCGCGGCAGGGGCCCATGCCGAGGCGATGCGGCTCGATGCGCTGCTGCGCGACCGCGAGCGGGTCGTCGTCGAGCGCGACGGCCAGCTCGCGCGGGCGAACGCGCACGTCGACCACCTCGAGGGCCTGCTCGGCATGCGCGACGCGCTCGTCGCCGAGCGCGACGGGCAGCTCGCGACGCAGAACGACCGGGCGTCCACGCTCGAATCGCTGGTCGCGGAGCGCGAGCGGCTCGTCGTCGAGCGCGACGGCCAGCTCGCGCAGGCGAACGCGCACGTGAGGCACCTCGAGGGGATCGCGGCGTTCCGCGAGAGGCTCGTGGTCGAACGCGATGCGGCGCTGGCGCAGCGCGATGCGACGCTCGCCGAACGCGAAGCCGCGCTCTCCGAAGCAGGCGCGCGCGAGGCGCGCGCGGCGGACGCGCTCGCCGAACGCGAGGGCGACCTGGCCGCC
>DAOMBL010000322.1:0-4716 GCA_035427325.1 Casimicrobiaceae bacterium | reverse complement strand
CGCTCATCGCCCACTCGGGCAGCGTGTTCGGCGCGCTCGCGCACAACGATCCGCGGCTCGCGTTCGCGCTCGTGGTCTCGCCGGGGTCGGAGCTCACGACGACGGTCGCCGACTACACCGACTACGCGCTCGAGCGACCCGAGGTCAGGGTGATCGGCCTGTTCCTCGAGACCGCGCGCGACCCGGCGGGCTTCGCCGCGGCGCTCGCGCGGGCGGCGGAACGCGGTGTGCCGGTCGTCGCGCTGAAGCTCGGGCGAACGGCGAAGGCCGCCGCCGCCGCGCTCACCCACACCGGCGCGATGGCGGGGAGCGACCTCGCCTACGACGCGCTGTTCGACCGCCACGGCGTCGTGCGCGTCGAGACGCTCGACGAACTCGCCTGCACGCTGCTGCTGCTCTCGACCGGGCGCCGCGCGGCCAAGGGCGCGCTGGTGTCGATCCACGACTCTGGCGGCGAGTGCGAAATGTTCATCGATCTCGCGGACCGGGCCGGAGTCCCGTTCGCGACGCTCGCGGAGTCGACGCGGCAGGCGGTCGCGGCGCGCCTCGAGCCCGGGCTCGTCGCGACCAATCCGCTCGACGCCTGGGGGACCGGAACCGATTTCGGCGAATCGTTCGAAGCGTGCTTCCGGGCGCTCGTCGCGGACGAGGGCGCCGCGCTCGGCGTGTTCGTCAACGACATCCGCGACCGCTACTACCTGAGCGACGGCTTTGCCGGCGCGGCGGCGGCGGTCGCCGCGACGACCGCGAAGCCGGTCGCGTTCATCACGAACTACACGCAGCTGCGCCACGACGCCGTGGCGATGCGCCTCACGAACGCCGGCGTCCCGGTGCTCGACGGAACGGCCAACGCGCTCGTCGCGATCCGCGGCGCGCTCGCGCTGCGCGACTTCCGCGCGCGCCCCCCCGATCCGCTGCCCGACGCGGGAACGGCAGCGAGCCGCCGCGAGGCGCGCGCTCGCCTGACCTCCGGCACCCTCGACGAGGCCGCGGGGCTCGCGATCCTCGCGGCATACGGCGTGCCGGTGACCGCGCACGAGGTC
This sequence comes from Casimicrobiaceae bacterium, assembly GCA_035427325.1. Lineage (GTDB taxonomy): Bacteria > Pseudomonadota > Gammaproteobacteria > Burkholderiales > Casimicrobiaceae > VBCG01. Next base: position 3,673 of record DAOMBL010000322.1, on the reverse strand, counting down.
GTCGATGGCGAGGACGCCGCGGTCACCGCAGCCGCGCGCATCCGCTACCCGGTCGCGCTCAAGACCGCGACGAGCGGCGTGCTGCACAAGACCGAGGCGCGCGGCGTCCACCTCGCGCTCGGCGACGAGGCCGCCGTGCGCAGCGCGTGGCGCGATCTCAACGTCCGGCTCGGCCCGCGTGTCATCGTTGCCGCGATGCAGCCGCGCGGGGTCGAGATCGCGCTCGGGATGATCCGCGATCCGCAATTCGGGCCGGTGGTGACGGTGGGCGCCGGCGGCGTGCTGGTCGAGTTGCTGCGCGATCGTCGCGTGGCGCTCGCACCGTTCGGTGTCGCCACCGCGCTCCGCCTGATCGACGGTCTCGCGGTCCGCCGGCTCCTCGATGGCCATCGAGGCACGCCCCCGGTCGACGTCGGCCGCCTCGCGCTCGCGGTGAGCCGCTTCTCGATGCTCGCGCACGACCTCGCCGACGTCGTGGCCGAGATCGACGTCAACCCCATCGTCTGCGGACGCGACCTCGCTGCCGTCGATGCCCTCGTGATCGCCCGTTCCTGACCGCCGCATGGACCTCACGCTCCCCGCCGCCGACCTCGCCTGGCAGGCGCGCGCCAGGACCTTCGCCGAGACGGTGCTGTTCCCGCACGAACTCGAACTCGAACTCGACGGCGCGCTGCCGCAGACGACGAAGGACCGGCTACGCGAAGCCGTGGTCGAGCACGGCCTGAACGGCATCAACCACGCGCGCGAGGTCGGCGGACAGGGCTGCACGCAGTTGCAGCAGACGTTGATCAACGAGGAACTCGGCAAGGCGACCGGCGCGCTGTGGGCGGTCGTCTGGCATCCGGCCGTGCCGCTCAAGCGCGGCACGCCCCGGCAGATCCGCGACTACCTGACGCCGAGCTGCCTCGGCACGAGGCGCGCGTGCGTCGCGGTGACCGAGCCCGAGGCGGGCTCCGACACCGGACTCATCCGGACCGCCGCGGTCCGCCGGGGCGATCGCTACCTGATCTCCGGCGAGAAATGGTTCGTCACGAGCGCGGACGCCGCCGACTACATCATCGTGCACGCGCTCGTTGACGGCGATCCGGCGCGCCCCACGCTCTTCCTCGTGGACGGCGACGCCGCGGGCATCACGGTGAAGCGGGAGCCGAAGTTCACGCACACCTACGTGTTCGGGCACCGCGAACTCGTGTTCGACCGTGTCGAAGTCGGCGAGGATCGCGTGCTGGGCGGTATCGGCGAGGGCCTCGAACTCACCAAGGACTGGTTCGTCGAGGCGCGCCTGCAGATCGCGGCCAACTGCCTCGGCGCGTCGATCCGCGCGTTCGAACTCGCCAACGCCTGGGCATCGAAGCGCGTTCAGTTCGGCGTCCCGATCCGCCGCCACCAGGCGATCGAGTTCATGCTGGCCGACATGGCGGTCGAGATCATGGCGGCGAAGAGCATGATCTACCGGGTCGCCTGGCAGATCGACCAGTGCGTCGACCGCAAGGTCGCGCACGCCCACGCCAGCGTCATCAAGCTGCACGCCTCCGAGATGGCGGGCCGCGTGCTCGACAAGGCCGTGCAGATCTTCGGCGGGCGCGGCTACATGCGCGAGAACGCTGTCGAGCGCCTCTCGCGCGACGTGCGCGTCGATCGCATCTGGGAAGGAACCTCCGAGATCCAGCGCGCGATCATCGGCCGGCAGCTCGACAAGCGCGGTCCCCAGCTCTTCACCGGATGGCACCGATGAACCTCATCAAGCGTTCACCCTACCACCACAAGTTCGTCGCGCGGGGCGCGACCTTCGTCGACCGGCTGGGGTTTCCCGCGCCGATGACCTTCACTTCGACCGAGCGCGAGCACCGCGCGACCCGCGAGGCGGTGGGCGTCTTCGACGTCTACTACCAGGTCGCCGTCGAGGTCGCGGGAGCAGGCGCAGCGTCGTTCCTGCAGGCGGTGGTCGTCGCCGACGCGATGGCCCAGCCGGTGCATCGCGTGCTCTACACGTCGCTGTGCGCCGAATCGGGCGGCATGATCGACGATCTCACCTGCTTCCGCCTCGCGGAGGACCGCTACTGGCTGTTCCCCACGCCCGCGCGCGTCGAGGCCGTCCTTGCCGCGCTCGAAGCGGCTCGCGCGGGGCACGCGGTCACGGTCACCAATCTCGGCTACCGGAACGCCTACCTGTCGATCCAGGGTCCAAAGTCGCGCGCGCTCGTCGCGTCGCTCACCGACGCGGACCTGTCGACGCCGGCGCTGCCGTACTACGCGTTCACGTTCGCCCGGCTCGCCGACGTCCCGGAGGTGCTGCTGTCGCGCACCGGCTATTCGGGAGAACTGGGCTACGAGATCTTCTACCCGGTCGAGTACGCCGAGCACGTCTGGGACCGCGTCTTCGAGGCCGGGGCGAAGTTCGGCGCCGAACCCTGCGGACTCGGCGCCCTGCGCACGCTACGGCTCGAGAAGAAGTACCTGCTGTACGGGCTCGACGCGAACGAAACGACCACGCCGCTCGAGGCCGGACTCGCGTGGACCGTCAAGTTCGACAAGCCGCGCTTCGCCGGAAGGGCGGCACTGCTCGAGCAGCGCATGTCCGGGCCGGCGAGGCGGATCGTCCAGATCGAGATGCCATCGCTCGAGGCCGTTCCGCCGATCGGCGCGACGATCCGCGCGGATGGCGAGGAAGTCGGGAAGGTCACGTCGGCCGACCGCGGCTACACGGTCGGCAGGGTGCTCGCGCTGGGTTACGTCGCGAGCGCGCAGGCAGCCGCGGGCCGGGAAGTCGACGTGGCGTGGCCGGACGCCACGGTGCGCGGCCGCATGCACCTGCGGCCGATCTACGACCCCGAAGGCAAGCGGCTGCGCGCCTGATGGCCGGACGCCACGCTCGGGCGCCGCGCCCGTGAGCCATCGCGACGCCCGCGCGCACGCGAACCGCGCCGGCATCCTCGCGATGGTCGCGGCAATGGGCTTCTTCGTCGTCAACGACACGCTGGTCAAGGTCGTGAGCCAGGGCCTGCCCGCGGCGCAGCTCATCTTCGTCCGCAGCGCGATGGCGTCGCTGCTGGTCCTCACCGTGGTGCTCTCGACCGGCGCGCGCTCGCACATCCGCGAGATCGGTCGCGGCTGGGTCCTCGTGCGCGCGGGGCTCGACGCGGTCTCGACGCTCCTCTTCCTCGTGTCGCTGTTCCACCTGCCGATCGCGACCGCCACGTCGATCATCTCGTCCGCGCCGCTGCTGATCGCGCTGCTCGCCGCGTTCGTCATCGGCGAGCGGGTGCGGGCGGACGTGTGGCTCGCAACCGTCGCGGGTTTCGGCGGCGTGCTGCTGATCGTCCGGCCGGACGCCGGCGACCTCGATCCCTACGCGGCGCTCTGCTTCGCCTCGACCTGTGTCGTCGCCGTGCGCGACCTCGTCACGCGAAGGGTGCGCGACGCCGTGCCCTCGATCGTGATCACGCTGTCGACGGCGCTCGCGGTGACGCTGCTCGCGCTGGTGCTCTCGGTGTTCGAGGGCTGGCGACCCATTCCGCTGCGCGACGCAGCGATGCTCGCCGGCGCCGCGGTCTGCCTCGCCGGCGCCTACGTGATGATCGTGCGCAGCACCCGGCGCGGCGACCTGTCGGTGGTGGCTCCGTTCCGCTACTCGCAGCTCTTCTTCGCGGTGATCGCGGGCTACCTCGTGTGG
>DAOMBL010000321.1:0-4765 GCA_035427325.1 Casimicrobiaceae bacterium | reverse complement strand
AGGACAGCTGGGCGCGGATGGTCGCCGACAACTACGACGCGCAGGGCAAGCTCTGGCGCGTTCAGGAGTCGAGCATCTATCCCGCGCCGGAGATCCCCGCCTGCGTGGGCCAGGAACTCGTCTCCTACGACCTGTCGGTCGGCCGCTACATCGGCGAGAACGCGACGCAGGAGCGGCCCGAGACCGACTGGCTCGCGGGACGCGACGGGCGCATCGACCCGAGGAAGTTCAACCCCGACGAGCTGCGTCGGGTGGGCGAACGCTGAGGCCGAGGGGCGCGCGGCCCGCCGGGGCGCCCCACGGACGACGACCAGGCTCCAGGGAGGACAAGATGATCGGACGGCCCCACCTCGCGCCGCGCGCTCGCCGCGGCATGCTCGTGCTCGCCCTCGGCAGCGCCCTCGGCCTCGCCTCCCCCGCGCTCGCGGTGGAGTTCGAGACCGAGCACGTCAAGGGCAGCTTCGACTCGACCGTGTCGCTCGGCTTCCAGTGGCGGATGACCGGCACCGACTGCCGGTTCGTCGGCAACGACAACGGCGGCTGCGTGCCGACCACCGGGACACTGGGCGAACTCGTCAACGGCCCCGGCATGGGCGCGACGTCGAACCCGGACTTCAACTACCTGCAGTCCGACAACGGCAACCTCAACTACCGGAAGAACCAGCTTATCTCGCAGGCCCTCAAGGGCAACCACGAGCTTTCGCTGCGGTTCCGGGACGGCTGGAGCGCGCTCGGGCGCTTCTCGTGGCTGTTCGACCCGGCGGTCGACCGCACCGACCGCACGCCGCTCTCCTCCGACGCCAAGCGCATCGCCGGGCAGGACGTCACGCTGCTCGACCTGTGGGTCGCGAAGGACTTCGAGGTCGGCGAGATGCCCGGCAAGGTGAAGGTCGGCAACCAGGTGCTCTCCTGGGGCGAGGACATCTTCATCTACGGCGGCATCAACATCATCAACCCGTTCGACCTGACGCGCGCCCACAAGCCGGGCGTGCAGATCAAGGAGATCGTCCGGCCGGTGCCGATGGCCTCGTTCAATCTCGGCGTGTCCAAGAACTGGAGCGTCGAGGGTTTCTGGCAGTTCGGCCGGATGAACTTCCGCTTCGACCCGGTCGGCACGCCGTTCTCGATCGGCGATGTGATCGGCAACGGCCAGCAGGACGCGTTCATCCCGAGTTCGGTGCTGGGCGAGCCGCCGGGCACCGTCGGCGACCCGGGCACGATCAGCAACGGCGCCATCCTTCCGGCGGGGCAGCGCTTCACGCGCGACGACCTGATCGCCATCGGCACCGTGGTCCCGACGCAGCCGACTCAGAACGCGCCGAGCGCGAACCAGTTCGGCCTGGCCGCGCGCTGGAAGCCCGACAACATCGACGCGGAATTCGGCTTCTACTACATCCACTACAACGACAAGATCCCGTTCGTCGCGTTCGTGAACGACCCCTCGACGATCACGTCGAACCCGTTCGGCCTGGGGTACAAGCTGCAGTACGGCAAGAACCGCGATCTCTTCGGCGCCTCGGTGAACACGATGCTCGGCGACTGGGCGATCGGCGCCGAGGTCTCGTACCGGCCGAAGGACGGCGTCGGCATCGACCCGACCGTGCCGCTCGAAGGCCAGTACTGCGCGTTCTGCGCGCCGGGCACCTACGACGGCTACGCCAACTTCAAGAAGTGGCAGGCCCACCTCACCGCGATCTACCTGCTCGGCCCGAGCGGCGATCTCGGCTGGCTGCTGCGCGGCGCGGGCGCGGCCGAGGGCACGCTGCTGTTCGAAGCGGCGGTGGCCCACTACCCGAACCTCGACCGCTCGGGGAAGGTTCCGCTGCTCCTGCCGAACTACGAACCGCCGGACAAGACCTCGTTCGGCATCGTGACCTCGTTCAACCTCGTGTATCCGCACATCTTCGGCAGCCCGATCAACCTGACGCCGCAGGTCGATTTCCTCTACGACATCCACGGGACGAGCCCCAACACGATCCCGTTCGTCGAGGGACGGCTCGCGGTCACGCCGTCGCTCAACTTCGAGTACCTGAACAAGTGGCGGGCGTCGATCGCCTACACGAGCTTCGCCGGCGGCGGCACCAACAACCTGATGGCCGACCGCGACTACCTCGCGCTCACCCTCTCCTACTCGTTCTGACCGCGCGAGCGCCGTCGGCCGCCCCACCGGGCGGCCGGGGCGCTCTCGCCCTCCGCCCCGATGCTCGCCCGCCTCGTCGCACGCCTCGAGGAAGCGTTCTTCGCGCATCGCGGCGCGACGCTCGGCGTGCTGGCGCTCGTCACCGTCGTGATGGGGGTGTTCGCCGCGCAGCTGCGGATGACCGCCGGCTTCGACAAGCAGCTCCCGCCGGAGCACGAGTACATCCAGACCTTCTACCAGTACCGCGACCAGGTGTTTGGGGCGAACCGCGTCAACGTGGTCGTCCGCGCGAAGAACGGCGACATGTGGAGCGTCCCGTTCCTGCGCAAGCTCGCCGACGTGACCCAGGCGGTGATGTTCATGCCCGGCGTCGACCGGCGGACGGTGAGTTCGCTGTGGACGCCCACCACGCGCGTGCTCGAGATCACCGAGGAAGGCTTCGAGTCCGAGGACGTGATCGGCGGCGACATCACGCCGGACACGCTGACGCCGGAGAAGATCGCGAAGATCCGGCGCAACGCGATCGTCGGCGGCTACATCGGGCAGCTGGTCGCCAACGACAATTCGGGCGCGATGGTCGTCGCCGACCTGATGGACAGCGACCCGGTCACCCGCAAGCCGCTCGACTACCTCGACCTCGCGCGCCGGCTCGAGCAGGAGGTCCGGCAGAAGCACGAGACCGCGGACTTCGACGTCGCGATCATCGGCTTCGCCAAGGAGATCGGCGACATCGCCGACGGCGCCACGAGCGTGATCCGCTTCTTCGCGCTCGCCTTCCTGCTCACGGCGCTCGCCGTGTGGATCTATTGCCGCTCCTGGGCGCTCACCGCGCTCGCGCTCGGCTGCTCGCTCGTCTCCGTGGTCTGGCAGTTCGGGACGTTGCGGCTCCTGGGCTACGGGCTCGATCCGCTCGCGGTCCTCGTGCCGTTCCTGGTGTTCGCGATCGGCGTCTCGCACGGCGTCCAGCAGATCAACTACATCGTCAAGGAAGTCTCGTCGGGCGCCGACACGACGACCGCGGCGCGCCGGTCGTTCACCGGGCTGCTGATTCCGGGAACGATGGCGCTGGTCACGGCGTTCGTCGGGTTCGCCACGCTGATGCTGATCCCGATCCCGATGATCCGCGAACTCGCGATCACCGCGGCGATCGGCGTCGCCTACAAGATCGTCACCAACCTCGTGATGCTGCCGGTGGCGGCGTCCTACCTCTCGTTCGACGACCGCTACGTCGGGCGGGTGAACCGGCTGCGCGAACGGCGCGGCGCCTGGATGGGCGCGCTCGGGCGCATCGCCGAGCCGCGCAACGCGGCGATCGGGACGCTGGTCTGCGTGGTGCTGTTCGCGGTCGCCTGGCAGCAGAGCCAGGGCCGCCACATCGGGCACCTGCAGCCGGGAGCGCCGGAACTCCGCGCGGACTCGCGCTACAACCGGGACGCGAACGAGATCGTCGCGCGCTTCGACCTCGGCCTCGACGTGCTCTCGGTCGTCGTCGAGACGCCGAAGGACGCCTGCTACGACCACTCGGTCATGGAGTACCTGAACCAGTTCAGCTGGCAGATGGCGAACGTGCCGGGCGTCGTGTCGGTGGCGTCGATCGCCTGGCTCGCGAAGCAGGCGTTCTCCGGATTCAACGAGGGCAATCCGAAGTGGGCGGCGCTCCCGCGCGATCCGAAGGCGCTCGCGAACGCGATCAGCATGGCGCCCGAGGGCTCGGGGCTCACCAATCCCGGATGCACGGTGATGCCGGTGCACCTCTACCTCTCCGACCACAAGGCGGGGACGGTGAAGGACGTGACCGCGGCCGTCAAGGCGTTCCGCGCGGAGAACGCCGACCCGCGGATCAAGGTGCGGCTCGCGAGCGGCAACGTCGGCGTGCAGGCGGCGACCAACGAGGTGCTCGAGACGACCGAGCTCAAGATGATGCTCTACGTCTACCTGACGATCGTCGCGCTGGTCCTCCTCACCTACCGCGACTGGCGCGCGATGCTGGCCTGCTGCCTGCCGCTCACGCTCGCCACCTTCCTCGGCTACTGGTTCATGAAGGAACTCGACATCGGGCTCACCGTCGCGACGCTGCCGGTGATGGTGCTCGCGGTCGGCATCGGCGTCGACTACGCGTTCTACATCTACAACCGGCTGCAGCTCCACCTGGCGCTCGGCGTCGACATCGTCAACGCGTTCAAGCAGGCGCTGCGCGAGACCGGCATCGCCACGATCTTCACCGCGCTCACGCTCTCCGTGGGCGTCGCGACCTGGTCGTTCTCCGACCTCAAGTTCCAGGCCGACATGGGCCTCCTGCTGACCTTCATGTTCATGGTGAACATGCTGATGGCGATCACGCTGCTCCCCGCGCTCGCCGTGATGATCGACAAGCTGATCCCGCGGCGGCGGCCGGTCCGGGCGCCGCTGCTGTCGCATTGAGGACGCGCGATGCTCGACCGCCTCCTCGCGTTCCTCGCGGCCCCTCCTGCCCAGGCGCCCGGCGCGCTCGCCGCGCCGTACCCGCGCCGCGACGTCGCCGTCGCCGCGCTGCTGGTCGAACTCGCCCAGAGCGACCGCGAGCTCGCCGATCGCGAACTCGCGACGGTCGAGCGGATCGTGCGCGAGCGCTTCGGCATGGACGCC
>DAOMBL010000320.1:0-4768 GCA_035427325.1 Casimicrobiaceae bacterium | reverse complement strand
CGGCATCGGAGCGCTCGAGGGCATGGACGCGATCCCCGTGCCGGGCGGGTTCGGCAAGCGGGGCGTAGAAGGGAAGACCCGTGCGATCCGCCACGCGCGCGAGCATCGCATCCCCTACCTCGGCATCTGCCTCGGCATGCAGCTCGCGGTGATCGAGCACGCTCGCCACCGGGCGGGCCTCGCGAACGCGAACTCGACCGAGTTCGACCCCGACACCCCGCATCCGGTCGTCGCGCTGATCACCGAATGGCAGAACCGCGACGGCAGCATCGAGAAGCGCTCCTCGTCCTCCGACATGGGCGGCACGATGAGGCTCGGAGGCCAGCCCTGCGAAGTCGTGCCCGGGTCGCTCGCGCACCGGATCTACGGTGCGACCACGGTGGCGGAGCGCCACCGCCACCGCTACGAGGTCAACAACCACTACCTTCCCAGGCTCGAGGCCACCGGCCTGACGGTGAGCGCGCGCGCGAAGAGCGCGGCCGCGGGCGACCTCTGCGAGATGATCGAACTCGCCGATCACCCGTGGTTCTTCGGCTGCCAGTTCCATCCGGAGTTCACGTCGAACCCCCGCCGCGGGCACCCGCTCTTCGTGAGTTTCGTGCGCGCCGGGCTCGCGCGGCGCGGCGCAGGCGGGGACTCCGCGGCCGCGGTCGCGGAACTCGTCGCCTCCCTCTGAGGGACCGATGCGCCTGTGCGGCTTCGACGTCGGTCTCGACCGGCCGATGTTCGTCGTGGCGGGACCCTGCGTCGTCGAGTCGCAGGCGCTGCAGGTGGACGTCGCCGGACGCCTGAAGGAGATGACCCTCGCGCTCGGCATCCCGTTCGTCTTCAAGTCGAGCTACGACAAGGCGAACCGAAGCTCGCACGGGAGCTTCCGGGGCCCGGGCATGGACGAGGGCCTGCGCATCCTCGCCGAGGTGAAGCGCCAGGTCGGCGTGCCGGTGCTGACCGACGTGCACGACGAGGACGAGGTCGCGACCGTCGCGGCGGTCGTCGACGTCCTGCAGACACCCGCGTTCCTGTGCCGCCAGACCGACTTCATCCAGGCGGTCGCGCGCGCCGGCAGGCCGGTCAACATCAAGAAGGGCCAGTTCCTCGCGCCGGAGGACATGGTCCAGGTGGTCGCGAAGGCGAAGGGGGCGAGCGGCACCGACAACATCCTCGTGTGCGAGCGCGGCGCCTCCTTCGGTTACCACAACCTCGTCTCCGACATGCGCTCGCTCGCGATCATGCGCGCCACCGGCTGCCCGGTCGTGTTCGACGCGACGCACTCGGTGCAGCTGCCGGGCGGACAGGGGACCAGCTCGGGCGGCCAGCGCGAGTTCGTGCCGGTGCTCGCGCGCGCGGCGGTCGCCGCCGGCGTCGCTGGCGTGTTCATGGAGACGCACCCCGATCCGGAGAAGGCGCTGTCCGACGGTCCGAACGCGTGGCCGCTCGGCCGCATGCGCTCGCTCCTCGAGCAGCTGATCGAACTCGACCGCTCGGTCAAGCGGCATGGATTTCCGGAAACCGAACTGATGGGCGGGCGATGATCGTCCTCGCGCTGACGGGATCCCGATGGCCGCCAGCCCGAAGCGGAAGCACCCGATGCGCGGCGCCGGGCGTCTCCCTGCCTGCCCCTGCGCTCGATCGCGGCTCGATGCCGCGCCGCCCGCCTTCGCCTGCCACACCCGCATCTGTTCCCTGACCTCTGACTCCTGATCCCTGACCATGAGCGCCATCGTCGACGTCATCGCCCGCGAGATCCTCGATTCCCGCGGCAATCCCACCATCGAAGCCGACGTGGTCCTCGAGTCCGGCGTGTCCGGCCGGGCAGCGGTGCCCTCGGGCGCGTCGACCGGCTCCAAGGAGGCGGTCGAACTGCGCGACGGCGACGCGAAGCGCTACGGAGGGAAGGGCGTGACGCGCGCGGTCGAGCACGTCAACACGGAACTGTGCGAGGCGATCCTCGGGCTGGATGCGACCGAGCAGGGTCTGATCGACAAGACGCTCTGCGCGCTCGACGGCACCGAGAACAAGGGCCGGCTCGGCGCCAACGCGATCCTCGCGGTGTCCTGCGCGGTCGCGAAGGCCGCGGCCGAGGATTCGTCGCTGCCGCTCTACCGTTACCTCGGCGGGGCGGGCGAGATGCAGCTCCCGGTGCCGCTGATGAACGTCATCAACGGCGGCGCGCACGCCAACAACAAGATCGACCTGCAGGAGTTCATGCTGGTCCCGCTCGGCGCGCCCAACTTCCGCGAGGCGCTCCGCTACGGCGCCGAGGTGTTCCACACGCTGAAGAAGCTGATCGACTCCCGGGGCATGCCGACCACCGTCGGCGACGAGGGCGGCTTCGCACCCGACCTGCCGAGCAACGAGTCGGCGTTGCAGCTCCTGGTCGAGGCGATCGACAAGGCCGGTTACGAGCCGGGACGCGACATCGCGCTCGCGCTCGACTGCGCCGCGTCCGAGTACTACGTCGACGGCGCCTACCGGCTCGAGGGCGAGAACCGCGTGCTCAGCTCCGGGCAGATGATCGACGTGCTCGCGACCTGGTGCGGCAAGTACCCGATCGTGAGCATCGAGGACGGCATGTCCGAGCACGACTGGGACGGCTGGAAGGCGCTGACCGAGCGGCTGGGACGCGACGTGCAGCTCGTCGGCGACGACGTCTTCTGCACCAGCACGAAGATCCTCAAGCAGGGGATCGCCAAGGGTGTGGCGAACTCGATTCTCGTCAAGATCAACCAGATCGGCACGCTCTCCGAGACCTTCGCGGCGATCACGATGGCGAACCGCGCGCGCTACACCGCCGTCGTCTCGCACCGCTCGGGCGAGACCGAGGACAGCATCATCGCCGACATCGCGGTCGGCACCAACGCCGGGCAGATCAAGACCGGGTCGCTGTCGCGCTCGGACCGCATCGCCAAGTACAACCAGCTCCTCCGCATCGAGGAGGACCTGGGCGACGCCGCGGCCTGGCCGGGCCGCGACGCGTTCTTCAACCTTTCGTGAGGCTCGGCCGCGGACGCGACGCCCGATGCGCTGGCTCGCCATGATCTTCGTCGCGGCGATCGCCGCACTTCAGGTCCCGATGTGGATCGGCAAGGGCGGCTGGCTCGCGGTCGGCGAACTCGACCGGCAACTCGCGCGGGAGCGCGAGAGCAACGAGAAGCTCCGGGCCCGCAACGAGGCGCTCGACGCGGACGTGCGCGACCCCCAGGCCGGGAGCGAGGCGATCGAGGAGCGCGCCCGGTGGGAACTCGGCATGATCCGGAACGACGAGGTGTTCTTCCAGCTGCAGGCCGGCGGCGTGCCGAAGGCCACGGCTCCGGCGCGCTGACGTCGCTCCGGATGATCCGGATCGCGTCGCGCCAGAACCCGCGGTTTCGCGAAGTCGCGCGGCTCGTGGCTTCGTCGCGCGAGCGCCGCAAGACCCGGCGGGCGATCCTCGAAGGCGAGCACGTCGTCGCCGAATACCTCGCGCGATTCGGCGCTCCCGAGGTCCTCGTGCTCAACGAGGACGCCGCGCATCGGCCGGGCATCGCCGCGCTGGTCGCCGGCGTGCCTGCGGCGAGCGTGCTCCTGCTGTCGCGCGCGCTGTTCGACGGCCTGGGCGCGCTTCCGCCGGAGGTCGGCGTGATCGCGATCGCGCCGGCGCCATCGCCGCCGGCCGGGACCGCCGCCGGCGGCAGCTTCCTGTTCCTCGCCGAAGCGATCCAGGATCCGGGCAACCTGGGCTCGATGCTGCGCTCCGCGGCCGCCTTCGGCGTCGACGCGGTCCACCTGTCGTCCGACTGCGCGTTCCCGTGGTCGCCGAAGGTCCTGCGCGCCGGGCAGGGCGCGCACTTCCGTCTCGCGATCCACGAGGACGCCGACCTCGTCGCCGCGGCACGCGCGTTTCGCGCCGCGGGAGGGCGCGTGCTGGCGGCGGTGGCGGCGGGTGGCATCCCGTTGCCCGGCGTGCGCACGAACGGCCGCGTCGCGGTGGCGGTCGGGAACGAAGGCGCGGGATTGTCGGCGGCGCTGCGCGCCGAAGCCGACGAAGCGGTGACGATCCCGATGCCCGGCGGCACCGAGTCGCTCAATGCGGCGGCCGCGGCCGCGGTGATGCTCTACGAGGTTGCGCGCAGCCGCGTCACTCCTGGTTGATCGCCGCGAAGTTGCCGGTCTCGGTGCACCCCTTGCCGAGATCGGCAGTCCAGGTGGCCTGGAACCCGCCGTTGGAGGTCTTGCGGAGATCGGTGATGTCCGCCTTCGTGTCGATGCCGAGGTCCTCGCACACGTACGCCGCGCTCGGGATCCTGAACACCTTGCCCAGCTGGACCGCCGTGCCCTCCATCGTGCAATCGGTGATGCCATCGGTCGTGACGTGCTCGATGCGGATGACGCTGTTGGCGAGGTGCTTCACGATGTATTGATACAGGTACAGGTCCTGGTAGCTTCCGCCGTTGCATGAACTCGATCCGTTGATCCGCACGCCCCCCAGGTAGGTGCCGGAGACGTCCAGCGCCGTGAGCGACTGGCGCTCGATCGTCTTGACGACCTGGACGTTGTCGACGCGATAGCTCAGCGTGCCGCGGGACACGCCTTCGGCCTCGAACTGCGCGTTGCCGACGACCGCGCAGGACTGGTCACCCGGTACCCAGGGGCTGCCGAAGTACGTGCCGGCGCACCGATAGACACCTCCGGAATAGCGGCCCGGGGAGATCAGGAACAACTCGGCGGTCACCCAGAACGGCTTGTTGTCGGACCCGTAGACGAAGAACGTCGCGAAGATGAACCCCGG